>NZ_JBXWSG010000076.1:0-18712 GCF_059613305.1 Ruegeria sp. BHSB056
CCGCGCGGCCGGGTTCGAAGTTCTGGCCCTTGCGGACTTGCCCGAGGCAGCAAGCGCGCAGGATGCCGAAGTTTCGCTGTCTGTGTGGCTGGATACATTGCCTGAAACAGTGGGTATTCTGGAAGGCGTGAACAGCGGCATTCAGGGAAATCGCAAGCTGGCCGATCAGGTCGCGGCGATTGCCGCCGGAACCGGACGCGGGTTGATCACACAGGACAATGGGCTGAACACTGTCCAGAAGTTGGCGGTTCGCAATGGCATTCCGTCCAGCGTTGTGTTTCGCGATATCGATGGGGCGCGACAGGATCCCAGAATCATGCGCCGGTTCCTGGATCAGGCCGCGTTCCGGGCAGGTCAGGAAGGAACCGTTGTCATGCTGGGGCGGGTGCGGCCCGAGACAATCTCGGCCCTGTTGCTGTGGGGTCTTGAGGATCGCGGCAGCCGGGTAGCGATGGCGCCGATCTCGGCCGTCTTGATGAAACAGGTACAGTGACAGCTTGAAACAGGGCGGTGATCAATTGATCAGCCGCCCTTGTTATTTTAACTGTTGCCGTTTCCGGTGAACCGAGCGGCATCTCCCGCCGCGCGCCGTATGGCGTTTGACTTATGAACAGTCTCCATGAACTCGGCCTCGGGGTCGCTGTCATAGACAACACCGCCACCAGCCTGAATATAGAGTTTCTGATCCTTCACGATGGCCGTGCGCAGGGCAATGCACATGTCCATGTCACCGCCTGCGCTGAAATAACCAACACCACCGCCATAGACGCCGCGTTTTTCCGGCTCAAGCTCGTCAATGATCTCCATCGCGCGCACTTTTGGCGCGCCCGAGACGGTGCCCGCAGGCATCCCGGCAAAGAAGGCGTCCAACGCATCTTTGTCATCCGCCAATTCACCCACCACGTTCGAGACAATGTGCATCACATGGCTGTAGCGTTCGATGATGAACTCTTCGGTGGGACGTACAGTGCCGATTTTGGACACGCGGCCGGTATCATTGCGCCCGAGGTCCAGAAGCATGAGGTGTTCGGCCAGCTCTTTCTTGTCGGCCAACAAGTCAAGCTCGTTCGCCTTGTCTTCCTCGGGGGTCGCGCCACGGGGACGGGTGCCTGCGATCGGGCGAATGGTGACTTCGCTGCCGAAAACACGCACCAGAATCTCGGGGCTGGCCCCAACGACCTGAAAACCGCCGAAGTTGAAATAGAACATAAACGGCGAGGGGTTGGTGCGTCGCAGCGAACGATAAAGCGCAAAAGGCGGCAGCGGAAAATCCTGCGTCCAACGCTGCGCAGGAACAACCTGGAAGATATCGCCTGCACGGATGTATTCCTTGGCCTTTTCAACCGCTTCCATATAGCCGGATTTGGTGAAGTTCGACACCGGTTCCGCAATTTCGCGCGCGTCGCCCAGATCACGGGTTTCGGCGGGCATCGCGCGCTCCAGATCGCGGACCGCATCCATTACACGCTCGGCCGCCTGCGCATAGGCAGCCTTGGCAGATTGACCGTCGCTGGCCCAGGCGGGTGAGACCACGGTCACCTCGCCTTTGACACCATCCAATACTGCGACAACAGACGGGCGCAACATGATCGCATCTGGCAGCCCCAGCGGATCGGGGTTCACGTCCGGCAGGTATTCGACCAGCCGAACCATGTCATAGCCCAGATATCCAAACAGCCCGGCAGCGGCCTGAGGCAGGTCGTCTGGCAACTCGATACGGCTTTCGGCCAGCAAGGCACGCAGGTTGTCCATTGGATTGCCATCCTGCGCTGCAAAGGCGTCGGCGTCGAACCGCGCCGAGCGGTTCAATTCGGACACTTCGTCGTGACAGCGCCAGATCAGGTCCGGTTTCATGCCAATGATCGAATAGCGGCCACGCACCTCACCGCCCGTAACCGACTCCAGCATGAACGCATCTTTCTGCGCTCCCGTCAGTTTGAGCATCAGCGACACGGGTGTGTCCAAGTCGGCGGCGAGACGTGTGTAAACCACTTGGTTTTCGCCCGCTTCATAGGCGCGTGCGAAGGTATCGAAATCGGGTGTCAGGGCCATCTTGGTCTCGCTTAAAAGCTCGCCTGCACGGCGTTCAGCGCCTGCTGATCCACGACCGGGCGGGCGCGGGTCTGAGCGTCCCGTACGTATGCGTCAAAAATATTCTGCGACAGCGCCTGATCCATCTGCGTTGCCAGCGCGTCGCGCAACCGGCGCAGTTCGTCGGAATCCTCGGGGGGCAGAACCTCGTCCAGACGCACCAGCAAGGCTGCACCATTTCCACCAATGACACGCAACTCACCGAGTTCCATCTGAAACACTTCATTCATGAAACTGGCGGGGACGTCATCAAGAAACGCGGTACGCGTCAGTGCGTTTTCAACGCGGAAGGGCAGGCCAGTCGCTGCGAAGTCACCATCAGTGGCCAGTAGGCTCAATGCGGCGTTTGCTTTGTCCAACAGGGCTTTATTGGTCTCTGCCTGTACCCAAGCCGCAGCGACACTGTCGCGTGCGCTTTCCAGCGGTTCGGGGCGACGCGGCAGAACGTCGTTCAGGCGCAAGGCAAAGATCGATCCGTCTTCGAGAAATGCGATTTCAGGGAAATCTCCTTCTTGCACGGCTTCGGCGGCCGTGCGGAACCCGTCATAGGCCGCTATGTCCTCGGCGCTGTCTCGGGTCCAGTCGATCTGACCCAGTTCCATTTCGGTTTCATTTGCCAGTTCTTCGAGAGTCGCGCCGCCAGCCAACATGTCGTTTATGTCTTCGGACTGTGCCTCGATCAGGCGGCGGGCGCGTTCTGTCGCCAGTTCTTCGCGCAGGGCCGGTTCGGCCTCCTCAAAGGGAACGCTGTTTGCAGCCAGGGATCCGTTGACACGGAACAGGGCGGGGCCAAATACCGAAGGCAGAGGGCCAACAACGGCGTCAAGCTCTGCCGCGAACACGGCGTCGGCGGCCTCGCCCAGATCCTCACGTGTCAGGTCGCCTAGATCGATATCGGAAAGTTCCAGATCACGATCGCGAACCAGTTGTTCAAAGGTCGTTCCGCCGACCTCAAGTTGAGCCTTGGCGTCGTTGGCTGCTTGTTCATCCGGGAAATTCAGGCGCTCGACCAGACGGCGTTCCGGTTGATTATATTCGTCCGACCGCTCTTCAAAGAGCTTGCGAAGGGATTCTTCGTCAACCTCAACCGTGTCCACCAACATGGCCGGAGACAGAATCGCATACGTCAGTTGTTTCGTGCGGGGCAGGGTGAACTGTTCAGCGTTTTCGTCATAGTAGGTTTGAATCTGTGCGTCAGTCGGCTCGGCCACGGGCTCTTCCAATGCCTCGGCCCCGGCGGTTGCAACGGTAAAGCTGCGACGGGCGCCGATATAGTTGGCCATTGTGTCTGTCACGGTTGAGGGCATTTCCACACCCCCCATGATCGCACCTTGAACGATCGTACGGGCAGATTCTTTGCGCAGGTCCGACTCGAACTCGGAATCCGTCATGCCGACCTGTTCAAGCTGAAAGCGGTATGCCTCGCGGTCGAAATTGCCGTCTACGCCCTGAAAGGCCGGGACAGACACGATCTCTTTTTGCAGGTTTTCATCCCCTATGGAAATCCCAAGCTGGCTCACCTCGTTGTCCAGCGACGCCAAGGCCGTCAGGCGGGCAAGCGCGTTTCGGTCCAGCCCCAGATCACGTGCCTGCGACATTTGCAGGGGCTGACCCGATTGCGTTTCAACCGCTCGGATCTCGCGCTGCAACTCGCGGACAAAATCATCGATCGAGATGCTTTCATCACCAACTTGCGCCACTGTACGGACTGTGCCGCTCAGGTTGACCGCGCCGAACCCCGCAAGCCCCAGCATCAGCATGCCCATCAGAATCCAGACAAAGGTTTTCGAAAGACTTTTAGCGCCTGCGGCCATGGTGCCCTCTTGTTATTACGGCAGCGTTCTGCCCTGTCGGTTGCCGCCTTGAATACGACGCACACCGCCGGGGGGCAAGCTTAGAAGGACAGGCCCTGCAATCGTTTGAACAATTGGCCCAAACCTGTGCGGTCGAGGTTGGCGAAGGCAATGCGCACTTGCCGTTTCCCGTCCGGGTGGTGAGCGGGCATGAACATGGTACCGGGCAATAACAGAACACCGGCTTCACGCACCAAACGCCGGGCAAGCTCGTCAGACGGAATGTCAAACGGATGCTCCAGATAGGCGAAATACGCCCCAAGTCCCAAAAGGCGCCAACCTTCGGATTCCAGCGCGGGCATACCCTCAAGGATGGCAGCACGACGGTCGAGTATTTCGTCGCGTTCCCCTGCCAACCATTGCGACAAGTTTTGCATACCCCACAGCGCGGCGAACTGTCCGATCTGACCAGGGCAAATGGCAACGGTGTCAAGAAACTTTTCGACCTCAGCCAAAAGAGAAGGGCCCGTTGCAATGGCGCCGACCCTGTGACCCGTCAGCCTGTAGGCCTTAGAGAAGGAATAAAGGTGGATCAGCGTCTGATCCCAGTCTGGTTGCTGGAACAGGTCATGTGGCGGCCCGCTGCGGCTGTCGAAGTCACGGTAGGTTTCGTCGACGATTAGGTGAATCCCGGTTTCGCGCGCCAGCTCAAAGAAGGCGCGGACAAGGTCCGCCGGGTATTCAACGCCGCCGGGATTATTGGGCGTGACCAGAGCGATGGCACGTGTTTTGTCCGTGATCAGCGCGCGTGCGCGCTCAGGGTCGGGCAGTAAGTCGTCGCCGGTCTTCAGGCCAACTGCATGGACACCGGACATATCCAACCACATTTTATGATTGAAATACCATGGGGTTGGAAGAATAACCTCATCCCCTTCGCCGGTGATGGCCGAAATCACTGCTGAAAACGCCTGATTGCAGCCTGAGGTAATTGCAACCTCAGATGCCTCAACACTTGCTGCGTAATGCGCGCTGATCTGCGCAGCCAGTTCTGCGCGAAGATCATTATTTCCCAGCACAGGGCCATAAAGATGCGCATGGTCTTCGCGCACGGTAAATTCGGCCATAGCCTCGCGCAACGCCAGCGGCGGCGGGTCAACCGGCGCCGCCTGGCTGACGTTGATCAACGGACGTTCGGGCGGGAACGTAACACCCTCGAGCCATCGGCGCGCTTCCATCACTGGCGGCGCGAATGTTGCGGCGGTCCGGCTGAGCGTCATGTGCTGCCTACTGATCTGAATTCAATCGGTGCCCCGATAGGGCTCGACATATTGAAGGGCCATGTCCCACGGGAAAAAGATCCATGTGTCCTGACTGACTTCGGTGATGAACGTATCCACCATAGGGCGTCCCTTGGGCTTGGCATAAACCGTCGCAAAATGCGCGTTCGGATACATCTCTCGAACCAGTTCCAGTGTTTTCCCGCTGTCTACCAAGTCGTCGATGATCAAAATTCCGGTTCCGTCGCCCATTAATTTGGCATCGGGTGCTTTCAGAACTTCCGCCTCACCCTGAGCTTGATGGTGGTAGGATTTGACGCTGACCGTATCGACGGTACGAATATCCAGTTCCCGGCTGACGATCATAGCAGGGGCCATGCCGCCACGGGTGATCGCCACAACAGCACGCCAGCTGCCATCATCGGGGCCTTGCCCGTCCAGACGCCACGCCAATGCGCGCGAGTCGCGGTGGATCTGGTCCCAGCTGATGTGAAATCCTTTTTCGTGCGGCAGGCGGTCCTTAGCACTCATGTTCTTAACCTTTTTCCACGTCAGGGGCGTCAACGGCCTTCATTCCGACAATATGGTAACCCGAATCCACGTGCAGATTCTCTCCGGTGACGCCGCTGCTGAGGTCCGACAACAGGTACAGGGCCGACTTGCCGACATCGTCAATGGTCACGTTGCGGCGCAGAGGAGAGTTGTACTCGTTCCATTTCATGATGTAGCGAAAATCGCCAATGCCGCTGGCGGCCAGCGTTTTGATCGGGCCGGCCGAGATCGCGTTCACGCGAATACCGTCCTTGCCCAGGTCCTCGGCCAGGTATTTGACCGACGCTTCCAGAGCGGCCTTTGCAACACCCATCACATTATAATGCGGCATGACCTGCTCGGCTCCGTAATAGGTCAGCGTTATCGCGCTGCCGCCTTCGGACATCAACTTTTCCGCGCGCTGCATAACCGCAGTGAACGAATAAACGGATACATCCATTGTCAGCGTGAAATTGGCCCGGCTTGTATCAACATAACGTCCACGCAATTCGTTCTTGTCAGAAAAACCGATGGCGTGAACGACGAAATCCAGTTTGCCCCATTTCTCTTCCAGCGCCGTAAAGAGTGCATCAATAGATGCCTCATCGCTCACGTCGCAGGGCAGAACGATTTCGCTCCCGAGCTGCGCAGCCAGTGGGTCCACACGTTTCTTTAAAGCATCGCCCTGGTAGGAAAAAGCAAGTTCAGCTCCGGCTTCGGACAAGGCGCGGGCGATTCCCCATGCAATCGATTTGTCATTGGCCAGTCCCATGATGAGGCCACGTTTGCCGGCCATCAACTGATTTGACATGTTTGGTTCTCCGCCTGTCTTCGCGTTATGTTGAGTTGGTTTATGCCATTGGTTGCGCTGCATCAAGGCCGTGCGCTCTTGCTCGCAGCGGGTTCTCGCCTTAGGTTCGTCGTTAATACTTTCCAGGGGATGGAAATGACCGAGCGTGAAGGCATCTTTGCTGGCTCCGATCCGTTTGAAATTGCGGCCCGGTGGTTAGCTGAGGCTGAAGAAACTGAATTGAATGATCCGAATGCGATTGCGCTTGCAACCGTAGACCCGGACGGTTTGCCAAATGCACGCATGGTCTTGCTAAAGGAAATTGAGGCGGATTCGTTTGTATTTTATACAAACTACGAAAGCGCCAAAGCGAACGAGCTGGATACGTCGGAAAAAGCTGCATTTGTAATGCATTGGAAATCTTTGCGGCGTCAACTTCGCGTTCGTGGTACAATATGTCGTGAAAACGGGCCCCAGGCTGATGCATATTATGCATCAAGGTCATTGAAAAGCCGGTTGGGTGCCTGGGCTTCAAAGCAGTCACAACCGCTTTCAAGCCGCACAGCTTTGATGGCAGAGGTCGCGAAAGTGACCGCTAAACTTGGAACGAATCCACCACGCCCTCCGTTCTGGGGCGGGTACCGATTAACGCCGACAGAGATTGAGTTCTGGGCCGATGGAGCATTTCGCTTGCATGACCGGTTCAGATGGAAACGAATTGAGCCGGGATCGGCATGGCATGTTGAAAGGTTGAATCCATGACGTTCACGTGTCGTGAAATGCAACAGGCAGAAAGTAAACGATTTTTTCAGCTTGAATTTGCCCGCCAATCCCATAAACAACAGACCCTTAACGAACTGCTAAAATTCGCGATGGGAAAACCGTGCCAGAAGACCTGAACAATATGTATCGCGTCCGTGGACACGTGAAATGGTTCGATCCCGCTAAGGGATACGGCTTTGTTGTGTCCGACGAAGGCGGGCCAGACATCCTGTTGCATGTGAATGTTTTGCGCAATTTCGGTCAGAGTTCCGTCGCGGACGGTGCGGGTATCGAAATAATGACACATCGCACAGACAGAGGTGTCCAGGCGGTTGAGGTTGTTGCAATCGACCCGCCAGCGCGCGCCGAGTCTATGATGCTGGCTGATTTCGCCGAGTTGGATCCGGACGCTATCGCAGAAGCCCCTTTGGAGGCTGCGCGGGTGAAGTGGTTCGACAAAGGCAAGGGCTTCGGGTTCGCAAATGTTTTTGGGCGCGGCGAAGACGTGTTCTTGCATATAGAAGTGCTGCGGCGCTCGGGGCTTGCTGACCTTCAGCCCGGAGAGGCGCTTGCGATGCGCGTAATTGATGGCAAGCGCGGCCGAATGGCGGCGCAGGTTCTCGCCTGGGAAGCCGCGCTGGACGGCTGACGGTTCCATGACTCGTTTTCTGGCATTTTGGACCCTTCTGATCACGCTGTGGACAGGCGGGGCGTTTGCTGCGTGCAGCGCCGACCATGTCACACTCCGAAACGAGAGCGCGACAATCCGATTTGACGTGGAAGTGGCGGTTACGCCACAAGAACGGTCAAGGGGTTTGATGTTTCGCGAGTCGTTGCCGAATCGATCGGGTATGTTGTTCGTGTTTGATCCACCGCAACCCGTCGCGTTCTGGATGAAGAACACACTGATTCCGCTCGACATGATATTTCTGGACCGTACGGGCACGGTGACACATGTACATGAGAGAGCGATTCCCGGCGATCTGACACCGATTGAAGGTGGTGATGCCGTTTTTGCGGTGCTGGAAATCAATGCGGGATTGTCCGCGCGCTACTCTATCGGCGTCGGCACTCAGATGCAGCACGAAATTTTTTCGCAAGGCCCTGCGATTTGGCCCTGTTAGGGCTTTTCAAATCAGATTGGCATCGTTAGGAAGGCGCACGGTCCGGGGCGTGGCGCAGTCTGGTAGCGCACCTGTTTTGGGTACAGGGGGTCGTAGGTTCGAATCCTGCCGCCCCGACCACTTCCTTCACATTCTCATGTGGGCGTTCCGCCCATCGCCCGATACAACGAGCTGATGGCCTGATCCAGCGTGTCACTTTCCAATGGTACTTCAACGATCAAACCGCTTTTCTGCGGTACTTTGAAGTACGATCGCGCGTCGACGCGATAGCCGGAACCTGTTTTTGACGATGTCAGGCGCATGACACTTTGGGGCAGGTCCTGCGGAAATCCGTCATAGTTCAGAATCAAATAGGCCGCCGCTTTTGGGGGCAGATACTCGCTGCATTCAAATGCCTGTTCGCCGATTTTCTCAAATACCTTGCCGGGACCAGAACAACTGGTTTCGAATGCCTCAAATAACCTTTTGGGATGGGTTTCGAACAGCGCGCTACGTGACGGGGTGGGCGTTTCTTGTGGCGTGCAGGCCACGATACAGGCCAACGCGGGGATAAAGCGAAGCAACTTCATTCATTTGGCCTTTCTCATTCCGAAGTGAACCTTTGGTCGTTCAGCGTGGGTTCGACAGACCCGGCGAAGATGATTCCTTTACAGCCTAACCAGCGCGGCGTTGGTTGATCAAATACAGATAACTATGCTGGAAAAAACGGTAATTCGATTTGAGACTTCGAGTTGTGGCCGAGAATTTGCCGAAGGCGAGCCTGTGGAGGAATCGGACCTTGAGTTTCACACCCCTCGTGTCTGGGTCTGGTCAACAAAAAAGATTTCAAATTTGGCTGAAAAAGGGCGTTGACCTTCTATGGCAATATACGCCAAATTGTATGAGCCGAAGAGATTGCCACAATATCTGGTATTCAAGCCGGGACGGCAACAGGCGAGGGTCGGATAAGCACAGTCTATTAACGTGCAGCCGTTGTAACGGCTTTTTCGCTGTCCAAGACAGCGACAAGTACCTTTGCGCGCTTCTGTCGGCGTTGCGGGTGGTGCTCCGCAACTCAAAATGTAGTGCCGTGAACCGAAAATTAGGCGGAATTTAACTAGGGCTGCGGACATGAAGATTGAAAGAAAATTCACCAAACCAGATCAGGATGCCTATTCGGAACTGGATTTTGTGTCTGCGACATCTGAAATCCGAAACCCCGATGGAACCATTGTGTTCCGCCTGGAAGGGATCGAAGTTCCATCATCCTGGTCGCAGGTGGCAAGTGACGTAATCGCCCAGAAATACTTTCGCAAAGCTGGTGTTCCGTCCAAATTGAAGAAAGTTAAGGAAAAAGACGTACCCGAATTCCTTTGGCGGTCGGTTCCCGCTGAAGATGCTGAGTTCGAGGGCGAGACTTCCTCCAAGCAGGTCTTTGACCGACTGGCCGGTGCGTGGGCATACTGGGGATGGAAAGGTGGTTACTTTTCTACCGAGGAGGATGCGCGCGCCTATTTTGACGAGATGCGGTACATGCTGGCGACCCAGCGCGCTGCGCCAAATAGCCCGCAATGGTTCAACACTGGCCTGCACTGGGCCTATGGAATCGACGGTCCGGCGCAAGGGCACCACTATGTCGACTACAAGACCGGCAAACTGACCAAATCCAAATCCGCCTACGAACATCCGCAGCCACATGCCTGCTTCATCCAGTCCGTCGATGATGATCTGGTGAACGAAGGCGGCATCATGGATCTGTGGGTGCGCGAAGCACGGTTGTTCAAATACGGCTCGGGCACCGGGACCAACTTCAGCCATCTGCGTGCGGAAGGCGAGGCACTGTCGGGTGGTGGCAAATCCTCGGGCCTGATGGGCTTTCTAAAGATTGGCGACCGCGCCGCCGGCGCGATCAAATCAGGCGGGACAACCCGTCGGGCAGCAAAGATGGTTATTGTCGATGCGGATCACCCCGACATCGAACAATTCATCGAATGGAAGGTGATCGAAGAGCAGAAAGTGGCCTCGATCGTTGCCGGATCGAAGATGCACGAGAAGATGCTGAACGGCATTTTCGAGGCCATCCGTTCGTGGGATGGATCTGCGGATGACGCCTATGATCCGAACAAGAACGACGCGCTGAAAAAGGCGGTTCGCGAGGCGAAAAAGGTAGCGATCCCCGAAACTTATATCAAACGCGTGCTGGACTATGCCAAGCAGGGTCACGACAGTATCGAATTTCCGACCTATGACACGGACTGGGATTCGGAAGCCTATAGCTCGGTTTCGGGCCAGAACTCGAACAACTCCATCCGTGTCACCAATGCGTTTCTGACCGCTGTTGAGAAAGACGCCGATTGGGAACTGATCAACCGAACTGACGGTAAGGTCGCCAAGACGGTCAAGGCGAGGGACCTGTGGGAAAAGGTCGGCCACGCCGCTTGGGCCTGTGCCGATCCGGGCATCCAGTTCCATGACACGGTGAACGAGTGGCACACATGCCCCGAAGATGGTGAGATCCGCGGCTCAAACCCGTGCTCGGAATACATGTTCCTCGA
Organism: Ruegeria sp. BHSB056; assembly: GCF_059613305.1. Classification (NCBI taxonomy): domain Bacteria; kingdom Pseudomonadati; phylum Pseudomonadota; class Alphaproteobacteria; order Rhodobacterales; family Roseobacteraceae; genus Ruegeria; species Ruegeria sp. BHSB056. The sequence goes on from NZ_JBXWSG010000076.1 coordinate 10,903, forward strand.
TGACACGGCCTGTAACCTTGCCTCGATGAACCTGCTGACCTTCCTCAAGGATGGTGAGTTCCAGGCGGCGGATTATATGCATGCCTCTCGCCTGTGGACCCTGACGCTGGAGATCTCGGTGACCATGGCGCAATTCCCGTCAAAGGAAATCGCGCAACTGTCCTATGACTTCCGCACGCTGGGTCTGGGTTATGCCAATATCGGCGGTCTGCTGATGAACATGGGCTACAGCTATGACTCGGACGAGGGCCGGGCGATCTGCGGCGCACTGACCGCGATCATGACCGGTGTGGCCTACGCGACCTCGGCTGAGATTGCGGGGGAGCTGGGTCCGTTCAAAGGCTATGAGCGTAATGCCGACCACATGCTGCGTGTCATCCGCAACCACCGCCGCGCCTCGCAGGGCGTGACCGAGGGGTACGAGAAACTGGCCGTCAAGCCCGTGCCTCTGGACCATGGTAACTGCCCCGACAAGCGTCTGGTCGATCTGGCCATGTCCGCTTGGGATGAGGCGCTGAGCCTTGGCGAGAAAAACGGCTACCGCAACGCACAGGCCACGGTGATTGCCCCCACCGGCACCATTGGTCTGGTGATGGATTGCGACACCACCGGTATCGAGCCAGACTTTGCTCTGGTGAAGTTCAAGAAGCTGGCCGGTGGCGGTTACTTCAAGATCATCAACCGCTCGGTGCCTTCTGCGCTGGAAAAGCTGGGCTATTCCTCGTCGCAGATTGAAGAGATCGTTTCCTATGCAGTTGGTCACGGCACCATCGGCAACGCGCCGGGGATTAACCACACCTCGCTGACCGGCCACGGCTTTGGCCCGAATGAGCTGGCCAAAGTGGATGCCGCACTGGAAAGCGCATTCGACATCCGGTTCGTCTTCAACCAGTGGACACTGGGCGAAGATTTCTGCACCGGTGTTCTGGGCATTCCAGCGACCAAGCTGAACGACCCGACTTTCGACCTGCTGCGCCACCTCGGCTTCACCCGCGCGGATATCGACGCGGCGAACGATCACGTCTGCGGAACCATGACGCTGGAAGGTGCGCCGCATCTGAAGGAAGAACACTACGCGATCTTCGACTGCGCCAACCCGTGCGGGAAAAAAGGCAAGCGTTTCCTTGGGGTTGACAGCCACATCACCATGATGGCTGCGGCACAGAGCTTCATCTCGGGCGCGATCAGCAAAACGATCAATATGCCGAATGACGCGACCATCGAGGATTGCCAGAAAGCCTATGAACTCAGCTGGTCGCTGGGTGTGAAGGCCAACGCGCTCTACCGTGACGGCTCGAAGCTATCGCAACCTCTGGCGGCAGCACTGGTCGAGGACGACGACGAGGCGGCCGAAGTGCTGGAAAGCGGCTCGGCGCAGGAAAAAGCCGTCGTTCTGGCCGAAAAAGTGATCGAAAAGGTTGTGGTCAAGGAAATGATCCGCAGCCATCGCGAGAAACTGCCGCATCGCCGCAAGGGGTATACTCAGAAGGCCATCGTTGGCGGCCACAAAGTGTACCTGCGCACAGGTGAGTTTGAAGACGGTCAATTGGGCGAGATTTTCATCGACATGCACAAGGAAGGCGCTGGCTTCCGGGCGATGATGAACAACTTTGCCATCGCCGTGTCGGTCGGTCTGCAATATGGCGTGCCGCTGGAGGAGTTTGTCGACGCCTTCACCTTTACCAAGTTCGAACCGGCAGGGATGGTGCAGGGCAACGACTCGATCAAGAACGCAACCTCGATCCTGGATTACATCTTCCGCGAACTGGCCGTGTCTTATCTGGACCGTACCGATCTCGCCCATGTGAAACCCGAGGGTGCTACCTTTGATGATCTTGGCCGCGGAGAAGAGGAAGGCGTTTCCAACGTCTCGGAAATCAGTGAAACTGCGGCATCCAAATCATTGGAAGTGTTGAAACAAATCAGCTCGACAGGGTATCTTCGCAAGCGTCTGCCGCAGGATCTGATGGTGTTAAACGGCAGTTATGGCGACGTGGCCGGAATGTCGGAAACGGCAACTGTGTTCGAAGCGCCTGCCACCGAAACGGCAGTGGCAACCGGGATGGACGCCCGCACCAAAGCCAAGATGCAGGGCTATGAGGGCGACCCCTGTGGCGAATGCGGAAACTACACGCTGGTGCGTAACGGCACTTGCATGAAGTGCAATACCTGCGGCGCGACAAGCGGGTGTAGCTGACTTTAGCGCCCCGGCGCCCCGGGGCGTAGGGGTCGGACGCTGCCCTAAGTAACCGACCCCGACGAATAAGGAGAACAGGTCTGAGACTTACCAAGTGACCTTTCTCCACTCGGCCGACATGCCCGTGTTGGCCGGGAACAGGGTGGGGCGGAATATTTGCTCCCTCCCACTCTTTCACGGGGCGGGTGCGCTCGCCCCATGCGCAGTCCAGGCCGCAGGCAAAAAAACACCGGGCGGTCAACGAAATGAGCCTGGAAGGCGAAACTGACAGGGGGCTTCGGCCCCCTTTCTTTTTTGTCCCTCCGAGTCGTCCCGGATAAGCGCCACATTGCCGGATCGAGGTGGTCCTGTCGGGCAAGAGCCGCCGATACAGGTTTTGCCGGCTTCTTCAGGCGGAGGGCCGCAAACCCGACTCGGGCAAACACGCAAAGATTGGCGTGAAATCACGAAACTCTACCAAAGCGCGTGACGCGCAGGGGGGTCCATGTGCTTCTGGGCGTCGTCCGGACGTAAACACAAACACACCTTTCAGGAGGCACTGAAATGAAATCGCATTATTTGATCGGGCTTTCCTTGGCCGTTCTGGGCTTGCCCGGCGTTGCTTCGGCCCAATCCTCAGCCGATACCAACGGTGATGGTCTGCTGACCATCGAGGAAATTCAGGCAGTCGTACCGGAAGTCAACGCCGACACTTTCTCAGCCATGGATGCCAATGGTGACGGAGCGCTGGATGCAGACGAGGTCGCGATCGCGCAGGAGGCAGGATTGTTGCCGCCCAGCGACGGGTAGGCATTGTATGAACAGGCGGCCCGATCCCTTTCGGGCCGCCTTTTCCATCACCTTAAGCGGGAAGATGGATTTTGAATTTTTTCCGAAGTTCGGCGTCCAGAACCGGGTCGAACCTTGCTGGGGAAGGGGTGGAAAGGATTTCCTCTTTCCTTGCTACGGCTTTTTCCACCAGATCGGGCTTGCCAAGCTCCACCCACTCTTTCGGTGAGGAGCGATCTCCGTATGTCGGATAGACGTAATCTGACTGCATCCGGCTCAGTGTTGCGTCAGTTCCCAGATAGTGGCCTGGGCCGCCCATGCATACCGCCGCCATTTGATCCAGTGCCAGCGTGTCATCCGTCACTTCGACCCCGCGTACACAGCGTTGCGCCTGTCCGATCAAATCATCGCTGAGGATCAGACTTTCCAGGCAGAACCCCAGCAACGAGGCATGCATCCCGGCTGCCTCATATACCATGTTCAGACCGGACAGACCTGCCATGACATTCGAACACATCTGTTCCCATCCGGCTTGCATATCGGGCAGTTTCGAATCCGATGCGCCAGCCGCAGCTCCGCCCGGAAGGTCGTAGAACCGGTGCATCTGGGCACATCCGGCAGTCAGAAGGGCCTGTTCCCCTGAACCGATCGACATGGCACCGGTTCGCAGGTCCAAACCAAACGGCCAGGTGCCAAAAATCGCCGGAGCACCGGGACTTACGGCATTAACATAAACCAATCCCGCCAGGCATTCCGCAGTTGCTTGCGTGATCGCACCGGCGATGGTCGACGGCGCTGTGGCTCCGGCCATACCAGCAGATAGCAGCAAGACAGGCATTCCGGCCTTGATACATGCTTCCATCACTTCGCAGCTTTCTGTCGCAAATTTCATTGGAGGAACAACAAAGCAGTTCGAGTTCGACACGAAGGGTCGTTCGCGAAATTTGTCTTCACCGCCCGCAATCATATAGATCATCTCCATCGCTGGAGCGACGTGGCTTGGTTCGGTGAAAGATGTCCCGATGTGTTTGAATGACCCTGAACAGCAGGCGTAAATCGTGTTGAGGTCCATTTCGAGGTTGTCCGCGATGTCACGACAGACCATTGGCCGCTGCACAAAGTGTATATTATCAAGCTGTTGGCAGATGCGTGCGGCATCGTGCAGATCTTGCACGGTGGAATGGCGATATTCCCGACCGTGGACGTCGACCATGGACACGGCCGCTCCGGCCGTACCGTAGTGCACCTTGGTGCCCGACAGTTCCAGATCGGTGTTACCGTCCCGGCTGTACAAAGTGACTGAACGGTTCGCCTTTGCAATCGTGTCCTCGACAAGGGCACGGGGGAAACGGATACGTCCATCGTCGCCCAAGGTGCAGCCCGCACCGACCAGATAGTCAATGCCACTTTGCGGCGCGTCCGCCAGGCCAATGGTTTCAAGCGCGGTCAGTGCTGCTTCGTGGATGCGTTCGATCTGTGCCTGTGTCAGTACATTCAGGACGCCGCCTTCCATTCCGGGGCGGACAGGTCGCAGGTGCTCGGGCAGTGCAGTTGCACGGGCAGCTCGGCGCGCGGCACGGCCGCCACTGCGCGAAGAATTGCGGGGTTGGTCGTTCATTTCAAGAATCCGGTCGTTGAGTGATGTCTTAAGGTGTCAGCAAGCACACCTTTACGGCCGTCCTCGTGCGGCACGCCCACGATCTGCCCCAATGGTGCGGCTGATCAGGCTGATTTTCCAGTCGTCGTCTGCCATTTTGCCCCTCAACGTCTTGCGCGAGCATTCCAAAACACTGCGACACAATCTGTTCTATTTGCGACCTTTGAAAATTATTCACGCGGACAAATCTCGCCGTCACTTAGCCAGATAATCATGCGCCGATATTTTCACCCATTTTGGCGGGAATCTGTTACACTGCATTCACTTACTTCTGAGGTCTGCGCCTGTGAGTTGAATTATGAACCAGTAGGCCACAGATTGAATTGAAGTCATGCCTCTGATCGAAACCAGAGCGGTGTTGCATTGAACCCGACTGTGAAACCTTTTTCCGTCCTTGTTGTTGCGATAATGTTCGCCGGTGCTGACCCTGTTGCCGCCGAGGACTGGACTGGCGGGTATGCTGGTTTCAGTTTTGGATTTGCAGATGCTGATGGTCCGGGTGGTGCAAATGGCGATGATACGGCCTTTGGTGCGCATCTGGGCTATGATCAGGATTTTGGGAATTTTGTTCTGGGCGGTGAGTTGGAGTATAATCGGCTGTCCCTGAACCTTGGCCAGTCTCAGGGCAGTCTCGACAGCATGACCAGCTTGAAACTGCGTGGCGGATATGATTTTGGCAACGCTCTGGGATACGTGGTCGTAGGCGCGGCGCGGGCTGATACATCGGTCGACAGTGACACAGCCGCCGTTTACGGGATCGGATTGGCCTACCCGATTGGCGAGAATTTCGTTATCAGCGGTGAAGCGCTGCGGCAGAATTTCGACGATGTCACCCGATCCAGCGGCAGTCTGGACACCAATGTTTTCAACCTGCGTACGACATTTCGGTTTTAGATGCGGCTATTCAGCCGCGTGTCGCTTGGCGAGTTGTGCTGAAAACGCGCACAGGGTTCTCAAGGCACTGACAAATTTCTCATCATCCACGGTCATGGCGACACGAATGTGCCCTGCAGCGGCTTTGCCAAAGCTTTCGCCCGGCATGACGGCAATCGCATGAGTGTCCAGCAGGGCGTTCGCAAACTCTTCACCCGTCAGGCCGGTCGCCCGCACATCCAGCATCAGATACATAGAACCCTGCGCCGGGATGAGCCCCACTGTGTTCTGTGCCGCCAATACGTTTATCGCCAATGAACGGCGGCGACGGAATGGCGCGGCGATCTTGTTTTCAAGTTCGTGTCCTGCGGTCAGTGCAAAGCTGGCCGCGTCCTGAATGAACCCCGGTACGCCATAGGTTGTGTGAGTAGCCAGATCTATCAGGTGACGGATCACGCATTCAGGACCAACGATCCACCCACATCGGGACCCGGTCATGGCATGAGATTTGGACATTGATCCAACCACCAAGGTACGATCGGCCATTCCGGGCAGCGCGCGGGCGGACAGGTGCTCGCCCTCCCAGATCTGGGTGTCATAGACTTCGTCTGATATCAGCCACAGGTCACGGCGTTGGCAAACATCGGCAATGGCTTCAAGTGACTGACGGGAATACACCACTCCGGTCGGGTTGTTCGGTGTGTTGATCAACAGCGAAACCGCGCCTTCCGCCGCCGCATCAATCAAGTCTGCGCGCGGTTGAAATGCATCTTCTGCGGTGGTTCGAACAGCGCGGGCAATGGCCCCGGCACCGCGAATCGTTCCGGGGTAGGTGGCATAATACGGGTCCAGATACAGCCCGGTGTCGCCGGGATCGCACACCGCCATATGCGCGGCGAAAAGGGCGGACTGCCCACCGGGCGTGATCAGTACATTGTTACGCGTCGTTGGGATACCTGTGCGGGACTGAACCCGGGCAGCAACCGTATCGCGCAGCAAATCTGTTCCGGGCACCGTGGCATAACCGGTGTGACCGTTGCGGGCCGACAAGTCCATAGCGTGCAGGATCGACGGGTCGGTACGATCGTCATGCTCGCCGATTGTCAATTCTGTCACAGCATGCCCTTCATTCAGCATCCGTCGGGCGCGGTTGAACACCTCCCACCCGTCGCTGCCGCCGGTGATCTGCGTGATGCGCTTGGACAATTTCATGACAAGGGCCCCGGTTACTCTGCGCTGAATGGGACAGAGCGGCAGGCGTTTGTCAATCAGCTTCGCGGCGCTATCGAGGCCTGAAGTTTTTTGGTCAATGATGCGCGGACAAGGTCATAGGACACAGTCAAACGATGGCGCATTTCGTCTGCACCGGTGTCAAACGGAAGACGCACCCAGCTGCGGTGGAAATAGGGGGCTTTTATGCCGATCCCGGTGTCTATCAACATCTGAGCCGTTTCGATATCGGGCGTTTTTACGGAAACACCGTCATTTGCGATCCCGATACAGGCGAACATTTTGCCACCAATTTTCCAGGCGTCATGGCCACCGCCCCAGGGATCGGACAGTTCAGCGCCGGGCAGCGTTTTGCAGATGGAATTGACGAAATCTCGGTCCATGTTCGGCACTGTGCCGAACGGGGATGGCAAACTCAACACTTGGCTTGGGAATGATCCCATGCTAACCGATGTCCCATGAACCCGGTGACCTGCATCATTATTATCTGCTGCATTACCTGCTGATTTATCAAGCGGGCCGGTTTCTTTCGTTTTCATCCCTGAGACAAGTTGCTAAGCCCGCGCCAACGCGCAAGCCTTTGCTGTTTCTTAGGAGCCCGACCGATGACGACGATCAAGCTGCACAACACACGGACGCGGACGAAGGAAGACTTCGTACCGATCGATCCTGAAAACGTGCGGATGTATGTCTGTGGCCCAACGGTCTATGACCGCGCCCATTTGGGTAATGCCCGACCGGTGGTTGTGTTCGATGTGCTCTATCGCCTTTTGCGCTACGTCTATGGCGCAAAGCATGTGACTTATGTGCGCAACTTCACCGATGTGGACGACAAGATCAATGCGACGGCGCTGGCGCGCAAGCAGGCTGGTGCAGAAGGCACGCTGGAACAATTGGTGCAGGAGCGGTCGGACGAGACCATTGACTGGTACTTGCATGACATGGGGGCGTTGGGAGCGTTGGAACCCAACCAGATGCCGCGCGCGACCCAGTATATCGCCCAGATGATCGAGATGATCGAAGACCTGATCGCCAAGGGCCACGCATATGCCGCCGAAGGTCATGTTCTGTTCGCGGTCGACAGC
>NZ_JBXWSG010000077.1:0-17944 GCF_059613305.1 Ruegeria sp. BHSB056
ACGCCGACGGATCAGGTCAGCCAGTTCACGCGTCAGCCTCGCGCCAGACAAAGAACGATCCACGACTGTTGCCAGCGCCTCACGGGTGCAATCGTCCACGATGCAAAGCACACGGAACCTCTGCCCATCTTCAAAGGCATCCGACACGAAGTCGAGCGACCACCTTTGATTGGCACGATCTGGCACCAGAATGGGCCGCCGCGTGCCCAAAGCTCGCTTGCGTGACCGCCTGCGGCGCACCGCCAGCCCCTCTTCCCGATAGAGCCGGAACAGCTTCTTGTGGTTCACCTCAAAACCTTCCCTGGCCAGCAAGATGCCCAAGCGACGATAGCCGAACCGACGACGTTCATTTGCCAGCTCGCGCAGCCGCTTGCGCAGGGCGTCATCACCCTGATCTTGCTTTTGATACTGAAAGACCGACCTATGCAGATCAGCCAATTCACATGCCCGACGCTCGGACAAACCGTGCCGATCCATCACATCGCGCACGGCTCGCCGCTTCACATCGGGCGTCAGTAGTTTTTTGTGGCGAGATCCTTCAGGGCTGCGTTGTCGAGCATCGCATCCGCCAACATGCGCTTCAGCTTGTTGTTCTCGTCTTCCAGCGCCCGCAGCTTCTTGGCATCAGACACGTTCATGCCGCCAAACTTTGCCTTGTATTTATAGAAGGTCGCATCACTGATGCCGTAGCGGCGACAAAGCTCTTGCGCTTTCACGCCCGCCTCGTACTCCTTGATCATTCCAATAATCTGTTCGTCTGAAAATCTGCGTTTCATGGTCCATCCTTTTCTTGGACGGATTACTAACACCTCGATGGCCTGATTTCAGGGGGTTGGGTCAGATCGCGTAGTACTATTTGAACTCCAGCGCATCGAGCAATTTAATCGATGCTCTCGGGACACTTGCAGTTGATTGCAGAGACACTCAAGTTTACTGCACTTGTATCGTAAGCGGATAACAAAAAGTTCTGCCAAACCTTTTCCTACTTTGCGGACGAGCCTTCTAGTTGCGAATGCGAACTTATTAAAGCGCAGCGACAAACACTTCTCGTACTCTGTCACTAGAAGGTAAGCACCATTTAGAAAGTGACGGCGAGGTTCAACCACAGCGTGTCAGATTCAAACCTGCGTTTTGCTTCGAACTCGGTGAAATACTTCAACTGAAAAATCACATCCTGACCAAACAAGTTTGCTCCGTGTCGACCGCCAATGCCTGTTAACGTGCGTCAGTCGGCCGCCTCTAGCGCACGGTCTTGTCTGGGTGCTTTCCCGAACTTACGCGAGTATTCCCGTGAGAACTGCGCGGAGCTTTCATAGCCTACAGCGAATGCTACTTCGGAAATCTTGGCACGGCTCGTCCGCAGGTCGTCTCTGGCCTTCAACAAGCGCAGGTCCTTTTGGTATTGGAGCGGCGAAGTGCCGGTCACGGCTTTGAACTGCTCGAAAAACGCGGAATTGCTCATCCCGATCCTTGCGGCTAGATCCCCGACGGTGATGGATTCCGACAGGTTTGCCTGTATTTCCCGCGTCGCAAGAAAAATACGGCTGGCCGCGCTTTCATGCCAGAGAAGTCTTTGCAGGATCTGTGCGTGTCGCCCAATCAGAAGCCTTGCATGGATTTCGCGGGACGTGATCGGTGCCAACAGTTGCCTCTTCTCCTCGTCCTCGCACTGAAGGAAATAGCGGTGAAGCGCGTCTGTCAGATCTGGATCGGTGTCGCACAAGCAGATCGAGAACGGATCGGAAGACGGCGCGTTCAACACGGGTCGCACTGCGGGGGACAATGACCTGAGAAGGTCGAGATCAAGTGGAAAGACCAAAGCCGTGTAGGGGGTCTCGCGCGACGCCTCTGTAATCCGCGAAATAACTGGGAGTGTATGGCTCACGATGAGGGATTGTCCGGAGCCCACCGTTAGTTTTCGGGTGCTGGACCCCACCTGCTTTGCGCCTTGCAGGATCAGACAAAGAAGTGGTCGATAAACGGTCGCATTCAGGTCGGTCGTTGCGTGATGCCGCAGGAGGTGGGTGCCGCTCTGCGTATGATGAAATGCGCCTTCAGCGACGCCTGCTTGATCAAGCAGCGCTGAAATGCGTGATAACAGTTTTTCGTTCTTCACGTCGTTGGCCTCCCAAAGGTCGCCTATCAATAGCATCATCACGCAACATGGCATAACAAATACACGTAATTCTGGAGAATCAGGCAAGTATTTTGGCCAATCGGAAAAGATTGAAGCGGTTGATGCGACTAACGTGATCAAGACACAACTAAGGAGACCGACATGCAAAAGGTCATGATCACCGGCATCGCCGGCGGGTTTGGAAAGCCTACGGCCCTCGCACTTCTCGAAAGGGGCTATCAGGTTGCAGGTAGTGTCCGAAGCCGCGAGGGAAAGAACTCCGGTACAGTTGCCGAACTTGAGGCGGCTGAGGCATCCATTGTCGAAATGGATGCAACAGACACAACCAGTTCTGAGCGGGCGATCGCAGATGCCATCACGCATCTAGGTGGCCTCGACGTCTTGTTCAACAATGCCGGGATCGGCTCCTACGGCATTCAGGAATTAATGTCGCCCGACGACATGGCGCGCGTTTTCGACGTGAACGTCATGGGTGTCCAGCGCGTCATGCGCGCGGCGCTGCCACATATGCGGGCGCGGGGGCAGGGGACGGTTCTCTACACCTCCAGTCTGATCGGCCGGATCGCGACGCCTTTCTACGGGACCTATTCCGCCTCGAAATGGGCGCTGGAAGCTATTGTAGAATGCTATCGGACGGAGTTGTCAGGCTTCGGGATTGAGTCCTGCATCATCGAACCCGGCGCCATGCCCACGGCCTTTTTCGATGGCATGGTTGCGCCCAAAGACCCGGACCGCGAGGCACAATATGGAGAGTTTGCAGCTGTCCCGGCAATGTCTGCCGCCGGGTTGGCCCAGATGCTTGAAGCAACACCCGATCAACGCCCGGAGCGGATTGCGGAGGCGGTCGTCGCTCTTCTGGACAAGCCCTTCGGTCAGAAACCATTCCGCACTGTTGTCGATCATGTTGGCGTTGGCCCGCAGATCGAACGTTACAACAATGTGCTGCACGATGTGACGCGCAACGTCATGACCAGCTTCGGTATCGAAGATATGTTGAAACTCAACGCCTGACGGAGACTTTCCATGAAAACTATTCTGATCACCGGCGCCTCCTCGGGCATAGGAGAGGCCACCGCGAGACATTTCCAAGCCAATGGGTGGAGCGTTGTCGCAACCATGCGCAACCCCGACAACGCGGGTGACCTGGCTGGTTTGGAAAACGTCCATGTGGTGCAGCTTGATGTGACTGACCCGAGTTCGATCGCCGAAGCTGTTGCCGCTGGTATCGACCGGTTCGGGAGGATCGACGTGTTGCTCAACAATGCGGGCTATGGTGCCTATGGCGCGCTGGAGGCCTTTTCGATGGAACGCATCCGGCGGCAGTTCGACACCAATGTAATTGGCTTGATGGAGGTCACAAAGGCCGTGCTACCGCATATGCGAGCGAACCGCACGGGCACGATCATCAACATCTCGTCCATTGGCGGTCAGATCACCTTCCCGCTTGGCACGCTCTATCACGGTATGAAGTTTGCGGTCGAAGGTCTGTCGGAAGCGCTCCATTACGAGCTTGAACCGCTTGGTATCCATGTCCGTATTGTCGAACCTGGAATGATCAAGACCAACTTTGGTGGAAGCTCGTTTGACTTCGCCATGGACGAAGACCTTGCGGACTACGCGCCGATGGCAGAAGCCATGGGGCGGGTCTTTGGAACATTGGCGTCCAACCCGTCAGAGCCCGAAACCGTTGCAGAGGTTATCTGGGACGCGGCCAATGAAACCGGTCACCGCCTGCGTTACCGGGCAGGTTCGGATGCAGTGAAGTTGTTGGACAATCGCAAGGCACAGGACGATGCGACATTCATCGGAGGGATCAAACAGCTGATGAAGGCGTAAGGACTTACGGAATCACAGCGACAGCAACCCGCTTTCGGGCAGCTGCGCTGCGGCATCGCTTGTAACGACGAAAGCCCGGATTGGGCCGTCCGTGAAGACGGCCCGGTACGGTTAGATTTCAATCGCCTCAGCAATCGCTCTCGCCGCTTGATCATCTACTGGCTTTGAGTCCTGAGAAATACAGTTGCTAGAAAACTGGAAATAGCTTGAATTGCAGCGCCCATATCATTGTCAGTCGCGAATTCCTCGGGCTTATGGCTGAGCCCATCTTTGCATCGGACGAACAGCATGGCAGTCGGGCAGAGATCGGCCATAGCCGATGCGTCATGGGTGGCGCCAGACGGAAGGCGTGTCGCGGTCTGGCCGATCGTGGCAATGGCAGCCTCCAAGTCGTCAACCATTTTGCTATCGCACGGCACGGCGGGCTGTTCGTAGGTTCGCTCCATTGAAAACTCCACGTGGCGCAGCCCCGAAATCCTGTCACCTGCCGACCGCGCCAATCTTGCGAAATTGTCTCGAACGGTGTCGTCCAGAGCCCGGATTTCAAGGGTCAGTTCCACGTCCCTCGGGATGGCGTTTACCACGTTGGGATGCAGGGACAACGCGCCAACGGTTGCACGCAGATTGGTTATCTTCAACGCCGCGTCATGGATTGCAGAGATGAAGTCAGAGGCCGCCACCAGCGCATCGCGGCGGCTGTCCATGGGCACTGTCCCAGCATGGCCCGTGTCACCGGTAAATGTGACTGTGTTTCGTTCAATCCCGCAAATTCCTGTGACGACCCCGAGTGCGGCATCCGCCGCCTGCAGAACCGGGCCCTGCTCGATGTGGATTTCCAGATATCCCAGTGTGGTGGCAGGATCGCGCGCGAGAGCCTCAACTCCGTCCGGATCGCCACCAAAGTCGGCAAGTGCGCGGCGCAGAGACACTCCATCGTTATCCTTCATGGCCAGAACAGCCGGGTCAAACGTGCCGGCCAAAGCGCGTGGCCCCATCAGAGCGGTCGGGAAGCGGACGCCTTCCTCGTCGGCAAAGGCGAGGACTTCGACAGAAAAGGGCAGTTCGACTCCGTTTGCCGCAAGTTTCTCAAGTGCGAGACATCCCAGAACAACCCCCATGATCCCGTCGTATCGTCCACCATTCTTCACAGAATCCTGGTGTGTACCGATCAGGAACGTTGGAGCCCCCAATGGCCCTTCCCTGCGACCGATGAATGTGCCAGCGGCGTCCATGTGGACCTTCAGACCGGCCTGTGTCATCCATGACCGAATAACACCTAATGCAGCCTTGTGCTCGGGCGTAAACGGAAACCGTGTGACTCCGGTTTCATCGACACTGCATTTTGCTATTTCCGACAGACGGTCCTGAGCGCACTGTCCCCAGTTCATCACTTTCCTCATTTATCATGATAAATTATCCTCTACACATAGGGCGCCTAGGTGTCTATGTTTTTATCATGATAAAATATGAGGTGCAGAATGGACGGCAGCGGGACCCCATCGACCAAGCCAAGACGATCGCGACCAGTTCTGGTTGCCGATGAAATCAAACAATGGGTGGTGGAGCGCGATCTGAAGGCGGGTGACAAGCTGCCAAATGAAGGCGAGATGATCGAGCAGTTCGGCGTGTCGAAAGGGACAGTTCGCGAAGCGCTGCGCATTCTTGAGGCTCAGGGCCTGATCGTGACCAAGACCGGTCCCGGTGGCGGCAGCATCGTAGGTCAGGTCTCGACCGAACGCGCCCGGTCCCTGTTGGCCAATTTTTTCTACTTTCAAGACCTGTCTGTCGCCGACATCTATCAGATGCGAAAGGTCCTGGAACCTGAGCTGGCGGCCAGCCTGGCAGGCCATCTAAGCGAGAACCAGTTGGAGGAGTTGCACGACCTCGCGCTGCGCCACCCCGAACCGGCAACATCGGCCGAAGAAGAGAAAGTGCAGCACATCACCTCGCTGGACTTTCATGCCCGGCTGTCGGATTTCGCGGGCAATCGGCTGCTTGGCTTTGTCATTGGGTTTATGGCGCAGGCGCTGACCGACCTGACAGTCTATCGCAGGCTCTATGATCCGCCGAACGTGGAACTTTGGCGTAAAGGGAGAGCGCATCAATTGCAACTGGTTGAGGCGTTGCGGCAAGGCGAGCCGGAACGAGCCCGCAGCATCATGTATTCGCACATGCAGATCGCCGAAGAGTTGATGAGCGTTCAGGAAGCCCATCTGTTGCGTCGCTTTCTCGGAGAATAAAGTGGTCCTGACAGAGCGCATTCTGCAAGATATCCATGATGAGATTTTTCGTCTGGACGATTGGGGAACTCCTGCCCAATACATCCCGGAACTGGCCTGTATTCCACCGCGTCAATTCGCGATAAGTGTTTGCTTGGCAAACGGCGACTGCCTGAACGCGGGGGCCTCGGATCGCCCCTTCTCAATACAAAGTGTGTCCAAGGTTTTTTCCCTCGCGGCGACGCTGGGGCGGTTTGGTGACCAACTCTGGAGCCGTGTCGGGCGCGAGCCATCGGGCACGTCATTTGACTCCGTGGTCCTGTTGGAACGAGAGAATGGTCGCCCGCGTAATCCCTTCGTGAACGCGGGGGCCATTGTCACTACTGATGTCCTTCTTGCTGGGCGGCAGCCCAAACAGGCCCTCGCCGAGGTCCTTGGACTGATCCGTGCGATGGCGGAAACCGACGATATCCACATCAACGACAAGGTCGCAGCATCGGAAAGATTGACGGGTGCGCGGAACAAGGCGTTGGCACATTACTTGCAATCACATGGCAATCTGCAAAATGAACCAGACCTGACCCTTGGCACCTATTTTCATCAATGTGCAATCGAGATGACCACGCGGCAGCTTGCTCTTGCCGGAAGATCGCTTGCCCGCCTTCGGGCCGGCCCAAACGTGATTTCTCCGCGACATGCCCGACGCATCAATGCGCTCATGATGACATGTGGTCACTATGATGGGTCAGGCGAGTTTGCCTATCAGGTCGGGCTGCCTGGCAAGAGCGGGGTCGGTGGTGGCATACTGGTGATTGCACCGAGGGTCGCTTCGATTGCTATCTGGTCACCGGGGCTAAACCACTATGGAAACTCACATGCTGGCACCCGCGCCGCAGCGATGCTGGCCCAGACAACGGGTTGGTCGGTCTTCTAAGGCCAAATGTTACTGCGGGGCGCAGACTTTGTTCTCGAGCACCGGGACTTCGGCAAGCCAATCAAAGTATGGTGATGTTCGGGTCCTGAGATAGAGCTTTTCAAGGTCCGCTATCGGATCGTCACTGTAATCGATGCGCAGGTCTAATGGTGGGCGATCGGGCGCAAGGACCAACATGGCCGCAGATAACAGCCCGCGGCTGTCGCCGCCCGCCAGCCGGGCAGTATTCAAAACTTGGAGCATTTTCCGATCCGGCCCATCCGTGCAGGTTTGCGCTGCTGTCACCATCGCCGCAAGAACCTCTGGTCCCTCGAGCATGTTTCCTGCAACCGCTAACCTTTGTTGCGTTAAGTGACCGGCATACGGCACGCTGTTCGCTCCAGTGAACCCGTGAGTTGCGCCGCTGCGATCCAGGGCAATCAGTTGCCTATGCCCCTTCCCGGGATCATCTGACGTCACCGCCTCGACAGCATCACGGGCGGTCTGGCCGCGGTACATCGCGCGCACAGCATCGTCTCGCCAAAAGGTGCTGGGGGCGGTGCCCTGTGATGCCACAAGGCCCGATTCGATGTCACCCCGCAGGACCCAGCCACCCACGCAGAGACTTCCCGTTGCGGCGGCGGCGGCAAAAACGCCTGTTTTATTGTCGAAAGACAGAATCGAGAAGGTCATTCTACTGCCCTAACACATTTTTCTTGAATTTATCATGATAATTTGCATGAATGCAATTCATCATAATAAATAACAGGGAGACACCTCATGAAACTGCTGAAACTGTCCCGCAGGGCAATGCTGGCTGCAGGTGCAGCCACGGCACTTGCTCTCTCTCCACTTTTGGCCCAGGCACAGACGCCCGAGGATGTTCTGATCGTTGGGCAGATTGCTGAACCCAAGGCGCTTGACCCAGCGGCCGTAACCGCTGTCAACGACTTCCGAATTTTGATGAACGTCTATGACGGACTGGTCCGCTACAAGGACGGGACGCTTGAAGTTGAGCCTTCGCTGGCAAATTCCTGGGACATCAGTGAGGACGGAACAGTCTACACCTTCTCCCTGCGGGACGACGTGACGTTCCACGACGGAAGCGCCTTCAACGCTGATGCGGTCAAGTTCAACTTTGACCGGATGCTGGATGAAAACCATCCCTATCACAACACTGGCCCCTTCCCGCTGTCCTTCTTCTTCTCGGCTGTAGAGAACGTTGAGGTTGTGGACGACCTAACTGTGCGCTTCACGCTGAACGCGCCCTATGCACCATTCCTGTCCAACCTGGCTTATCCCACCGGGCTGATCGTTTCGCCCGCTGCGGTGGAACAGCACGGGGCTGAGTTTGGGCGCAACCCGTCCGGCACCGGCGCATTCAAATTCGCTGAATGGCGGTCCAACGAGGCCGTGGTCATCGAAGCCAACGCCGATTACTGGGACGGCGCACCGGAGTTGCAGGCCGTTGTGTTTCGCCCAATCACAGACGCAAACACCCGCACCGCCGAGATGCTGGCAGGCGGTATCGACCTGATGGTCGAGGTTCCCCCGGTCGCGCTGAGCGAATTTCAAGGCGATACCTACACCATTCATGAACAGGCTGGTCCACACGTCTGGTTCCTCATCTTGAACGCCAAAGAAGGTCCGTTTGCTGACGTGCGTGTCCGCCAAGCGGCAAACTATGCCATCAACAAGGAAGCCATCGTCAACGACGTTCTGGAAGGTACGGCAGCTGTCGCTGCCGGTCCGACACCGCCGGCATTCGCCTGGGCCTATAACGAAAGCCTGGAGCCTTACCCCTACGACCCCGACAAGGCGCGCGAACTGCTTGCCGAAGCAGGTGCCGAAGGCGCCGAGCTGACTTTTTACGTCACCGAGGGCGGTTCCGGGATGCTTGATCCCGTGGCGATGGGTACCGCGATCCAAGCCGATCTCCAGTCCGTTGGCCTGACCGTCAACATCGAGACCTATGAATGGAACACCTTCCTTGGCGAAGTGAACCCGGGCCTTGAAGGCAAGGCAGACATGGCCGAAATGGCCTGGATGACGAACGATCCGGACACGCTTCCGTTCCTCGCGCTGCGCACAGCTGCATGGCCGGATCAGGGCGGGTTCAACTCGGGCTACTACTCCAACCCGAAGGTTGACGAACTTCTGGAAGCCGCCCGCGCAGCAACCGATCAGGCAGAACGCGCGCGTCTCTATCAGGAGATGCAGGTCATCGTGCAGGAAGACGCGCCTTGGGTCTTCGTTGCCAACTGGAAGCAGAATGCGGTTACCTCCGACCGTGTCGAAAACTTCTCGCTCCAGCCGTCGTTCTTCCTGCTGCTGGATGACGTGGTCAAGAACTAGAACGACTCGTGCAGCCGTGTGCATGGTGCGGCTGCACAATTCCGGGTGGGGGCAATGACAGGGTACATACTCAAAAGACTGGTTTCCGCGATTCCGGTTCTGTTCGGGATATCGATTATTGTGTTTGTCATCATGGCGATGATCCCCGGCGATCCGGCCACTGCGATCCTGGGGTCCTATGCAACCCCTGATAACGTAGAAAAGCTCAACCGCGACCTTGGCTTGGACAAGCCGATGGTGCAGCGATATTTCATCTGGCTCGGGAACATGCTTCAGGGTGATTTCGGGCGCAGTTTCTCTCTCAACCGTGCCGTTCTGGACGAGGTGCTTGACCGTTTCGGGGCGACTTTGGTCCTTGCGGGTACGGCATTTGTCCTGTGCTCGCTCCTTGGTGTCGCGGCCGGGGTCGTATCCGCCGCCCGGCAATACGGTCTGGCTGACAAGGCCATCACCTTTGCGGTTCTTCTGGGAATTTCCATTCCGTCCTTTTTCCTTGGCATGATGATGATCCTCATCTTTGCAGTGAAACTGCGCTGGTTTCCGGTGTCCGGCATGTGGCCCATCTATGGCGCGCGGGGCCTGTCAGCGCTGATCAGCCACCTGACCTTACCCGCGCTGGCGCTGGCGGTGGTGGCAACCGGGGTCATTGCACGCTTGTCGCGCTCTGCCATGCTCGAGGTGCTGCGTCAGGATTTCATCCGTACCGCCCGCGCCAAGGGCGTTCATGAGCGTTCGGTTGTCTGGCGCCATGCCTTGCGCGCGGCCATGGTCAGCATCATTCCGGTCTTGGGGGTGCAGGCCGGGTTTGTTCTGTCAGGTGCGGTCTATATCGAGATGGTGTTCCAGTGGCCTGGCGTCGGGCGCATGCTGGTCGATGCCATCCTGAAACGGGACATCCTGCTGGTGCAAGGCGGCGTCGTCTTTGTCGCGGCCTGCTACGTCATGTTCAATATCGCGGTCGACGTCGCGCAAAGCCTGCTCGACCCGAGGATCAAGACATGAAGAACTTCCTTATGCTTTTGGCGCGCAACCGGCTGGCGCTTGGCGGGTTGGTCGTGATGGGCCTGGTGGTTCTTCTGGCCTTGGTGACGCCACTTCTGCCGTTAGCGGATCCGGACGTGACCGATACAGCAAACCGGTTCAAGCGGCCATTTTCAGAGGGTGCCCTGCTGGGAACCGATCACCTTGGGCGCGATCTTCTCAGTCGTCTGCTCTGGGGCACACGCCTGTCGCTGGCCGTGGGATTTGCAGCGGCAATCATCGCGGCGACCCTGGGCGCGGCCATCGGCATCATCGCTGGCTACTACGGTGGGCGCACGGACAACATCATCATGCGCGGCGTCGATATGCTGATGGCTTTTCCCTACATTCTTTTGGCACTTGCGATTGTCGCGGCTCTCGGGCCAGGTCTTATGAACGCGCTGATCGCAGTGGCTGCCGTCAACATCCCCTTCTTTGCCCGTAACATCCGGGGCATCACAGTTGGCATTGCCCATAAGGAATTCGTCGACGCGGCACGGTTATCGGGCATGACGGATGCCCGCATCATCCTGACCGAAGTGCTTCCGAACGTGATCCCAGTGATCGTGATCGCCATGTCGACAACCATCGGATGGATGATCCTGGAGACCGCCGGGCTCAGCTTTCTCGGGCTGGGATCGCAGCCGCCGCAGGCCGATCTGGGTTCGATGCTGGGCGAAGCTCGCTCGGCCTTGATCACCAATCCGCATACCTCGATCGTACCGGGCGCAATGATCCTGATCATCGTCATGGCGATCAACCTACTGGGCGACGGGGTGCGCGATGCGCTGGACCCTCGGCTGAAATCCGGCGCGCTCTCACGCCCGATGCCGGCCACCATGGTCCAGCGCGCCGGTCCGGTTCCTACCTCAGAAGGCGACACATTGCTGGCGTTACGCGGGCTGAAGACTCAGTTCCACGTCGAGGACCGTGTTTACAAGGCCGTTGGTGGTGTCGATCTACAGGTCAACCCAGGTGAATGCCTTGGGGTGATTGGTGAAAGCGGTTCCGGAAAATCGGTGACGGCGCTCAGCATCATGGGTTTGGTGGCTTCACCTCCGGGCGTTATCACGGGTGGCGCAGTTCACTACAAGGGTGAGGATCTGATCGGTGCACCCTATGAAAAACTGCGATCACTTAGGGGAGACCGGATCGCCTATATCTTCCAGGATCCGCTGGCCACGTTGCACCCCCTTTACACGGTCGGTGACCAGCTGATCGAGGCCGTACGAGCGCATCACCTTTTTGACAGGAAAAAGGCCCGTGCCCATGCTATCGAGCTGCTGACATCGGTCCGCATTCCCAATGCCGAACAGCGCGTTGACAGCTACCCGCATGAGATGTCGGGTGGAATGCGACAGCGCGTGGGGATCGCTATGGCGCTGGCCAACGATCCGGAGGTTATCATCGCGGATGAACCGACCACGGCCTTGGATGTGACCGTGCAGGCGCAGATCCTGTCCTTGCTCGATGACCTGCGGCGTGAACGGGGATTGGCCATCATTTTCATCACGCATGACTTTGGTGTGGTCGCACAGCTATGTGACCGGGTCGCGGTGATGTATGCGGGCCGAATTGTCGAAGAGGGCCCGACAAGGACCATCCTGGATGCCCCGGCCCACCCCTATACCGCGCGCCTTATGGCCTGCGTACCTGAACTTGGGCAGGGCCGACGCGAATTGGCGGCCATACCCGGCCTCCCACCAGTGGTAGACAGACTGCCCGAGGGTTGCGCCTTTGCGGATCGATGCCATAAGGCGGGCGATACTTGTCGGCAGGGGAACATAGAACTGGTCCGGCACGGTGCCGAGAGCTTGGTCCGTTGCGTTGCTCCGGAAACGCCACCGCAGGAGGCATGCAGATGATCACCGCTCTCAAACTGACCGAACTCAGCAAGGTCTTCCCCGTCGGCAAGCGCATGTTTGGCCCACCACGGGCGCTGGTGCGTGCTGTTCAACCGCTGTCGCTGACCGTCGAAGAGGGCGAAACACTTGGGATCGTTGGTGAATCCGGCTGTGGAAAATCCACCCTCGCGCGAATGCTTGTTGGTCTCCTGCCCCCCAGCACCGGAACAATTGAAATCAATGGGGAGCCGCTCGACAATGCCGACCCGGCCTTGTTTGGCCGCAAGATCCAGTATGTGTTTCAGGACCCGATCAGCAGCCTCAACCCGCGTAAAACCATCCGGCAGATCATGGAAGCGCCGCTTAAGCATTTGCACGATATGCCCGCGGCTGCCCGCGCGGACCGCATACGGGAGATTTTTGCCGCGGTGAACCTGCGCGAAGAGTTTCTGGATCGCTATCCGCATGAGTTTTCGGGCGGGCAAGCACAGCGGATCGGGATCGCGCGAGCCTTGGCGGCAGAAGCGCGTATCCTCGTTCTCGATGAACCCGTTTCGGCACTGGATGTGTCTGTGCAGGCGCAGGTTCTGAACCTGCTGGCCGACTTGAAGGAGCAGTTTGGGCTGACCTATCTGTTCATCAGCCACGATCTTGCTGTCGTCGAAGCTGTCAGTGACCGGGTTGCGGTGCTGTATTTTGGTTCAGTGGTTGAGGTGGGTCCAGCCGATGAGGTTTTTGCCTGTCCCAAACATCCGTACACCAAACTTCTGGCTGACAGTGCACCGGTTGTTGGGCGTCCGTTGACTGCACCAGAGGGACGTGAAACCGAATTGCCCGATCCGCTAAACCCGCCGCAGGGATGTGCATTCCGAGCGCGCTGCGCATACGCCAGTGATCAATGTGGGAGTGAGGCGCCACGTCTTGAGAAACGGTCGGAAGGTGTGTGGGTAGCCTGCCACCACCCGATTGCCTACGCATTTTAGATAACAAGTGTCTCGGAACCTCTATTGGATGTGTCTCAAACTTTTGGAACGACCATAGGCACTCAATTACTGGACACACCTATCCTGCGATCTCGGCAAACATCCGAAAGCCCAAGGTCGTAGCGCTGGGGAGTTGCTTTTTTTTGGATCATTTTGGCCACCTCAATGCTATCCAATGTGGCTGAGGCGGATTCGAAGGCTTACATCCACACATATGCCGAACACGCCGTTTTATGACCTGATGATCATGTTGTTCCGATACTTGGACCCGATTGCCTGTACTTTGGCGGGGCATCCAAACCACCTTAGAATTCTGTTCAATTTTCGAGTACCTGCCGCATTAGCGCCGCTATTGTCGATGACAATCCTACTCGGGATTGCATTTGTCGACAGCGCTTTGGAACAAACCTAGCTTCTGCCGGACGGTTCATTCGCTCAGACAGGAAAAAATCAAAGGTGTTTCCTGCCATTTCGACTGCACGAAAAAGATACACCCATTTGCCGCGCACCCGTATGAAGGTCTCAACCATTCTCCAGGAATTTTGTTTTGGACGTTTCTTCGATTGCGCTTGCGCGGCAACCACGGATGAAAATTTAATAACTCATCTGTTGAGAGTAGCGTGGTTAACCTTCACACCGTGTTCAGTCATGATCTCGTCCAAGTCACGATAAGAAACCGTGTAACGCAGATAGAAGTACGCAGCGTACAGAACCGCATCCTTGGGGATGTGGTAGCCTTTCAATGAGATCATATTGAAAACTGTTCGAGATCTAATCGATGGGAACAACCGTCAGATCACGCATGTTCGACAATTGGGTCGCATACTTTGCGAAACAGCCATTGGACACGCGTTTTGCCCAAACATGTTTCGGCTTTGGCGGTCACTTGCGACTGACGATACAGCCCTTGTTCCACGCAGGCGAAAAGCGCGGATAGCAGGCAGGTTTGATGTTTCCATGACTGATCCTCCGATCCGCCACGCCCTCCCACAACGACAACCCGACGTTGACAGGGGGCTTTTTCATGACTGAATGCGGCTCTCGCAAGTGCATTGGCAAGGCTGCTAGAATACCGGCGAGAGTTCATTGGCCGTATACCACTTTGCCTTGGCGAACCGTCATCATCACGCTTAGGTCCAGCAGGTTCTCTGAATCTGTAATAGGATTGTCCGAAAGCACTGCAAGATCAGCGACCTTGCCCGGTTCGATCGATCCGCGACGGTCCTCTTGAAAAACCTGCCAGGCGGCGTCGATTGTTTGTGCCCTCAAAGCGGAGAGGACGCTAATTCTCTGATCTTCGCCCAAAACCTGGCCACTCGAGGTGGTTCGGTTTACGGCGCAATGCGCCAGATGCAGCGGTCTTGTGGGCGTGACAGACGCGTCGTTGTGGAGGGTGTATCGGACACCGAAACGCTCTGCCGATGCGGCCGGAGATAGTCGACTGGCGCGTTCTGGTCCCAGGAATGTGCTGCGGTGCCGGTCGCCCCAGAAATGAATGTGGGCGGAAAAGAAGCTGACCGTCACGCCAAGTTCCGCCATGCGTTTCAATTGATCGTCGCGCAAGGTCTGACCGTGAATGATTGTGTGACGGTGATCAGGGCGCGGGTTGTGTTCCAAAGCGGCAGCCACTGCATCTAAGAACATGTCCGCCCCAGCATCGCCGTTGCAGTGGCAATGTATCTGGTGGCCGAGATCGTGCAGTTTTCTAACTTCGCGGCGGTGATCCTTTTCTGCAACATAGGGCATGCCAAGGGGATATTGCCGGTTGATGGGCTGATGATAAGGCCGCGAAAGATAGGCTGTTTGAAGCTGAAAGGCGCCATCGGTGAAAAGCTTGCGCGGTCCAAGGGTTAAATGCGGGTTGCCCGGCCAATCGAGCGTCTCCATCAGTCCTGGCTCCAATTCTCCGATGGGCAACAGCATCAGATCGATACCGGGATCCGTATCGGGCCCGAGCGACGCGAAATGTTCTAACAACTCGCGTGATGCCCATGCGTTCTGCGCGTAAGTCACACCATGGCTCAGGTATTCGTTGCGGCAGGCTGCAAACCCTTCCCAGAACCTTTTGCGATCGATCAGGAAATCTGTGTCGCCCATCTCGCCCATGGCGGAAAGCCCCTCGATGAGGCCTGTGAGTTCACCATCCTCGGTACGCCCAAAGCGCCCACCCAAAGGGTCAGGCGTATCGCGGCAAATGCCCCTCCGGGCAAGGGCTACAGTGTTTGCCACGCCGTTGTGGCCAGAAGCGTGCAGCACCCAGACCGGGTGATCTGTCGACACGCCGTCCAGTTCTGCCAGTGTGGGCATCCTGCCTTCGGCTATTGCCGTGTTGTCAAAAAGGACCCCCATGACCCATTCACCCTTGGGTATTGCGGCGGCCTTGGCGTGCAAACGCCCCAGCGCCATGGCCATATCGGCGCAATCACCGCGCGGGGGTGCCGCAAGATCGACCCGAAACAATGCGATAAACCCCGGATCGGGAAAGTGCCCGTGTGGGTCTATGAACGCTGGGACAAGGGTCTGACCTTGCAGGTCGTGTAGCCGTGTTCCTAGGGGCATCTGCGCCCGCAGGACGGCTTCGGTGCCGACGGCATTGATCGTTTCGCCCAAGGTCAGCACCGCCTCTGGCTGCGTGTTGGTCGCATCCATCGTTAGGATTGTGCCATTGAAGTAAAGCGTCGCCTCCATCGGAATCATGTCAGGTTAGAGGTGCAAGGCAGCGAAGGCCGTGCCCTCCTGAAACTTCCCAATTTGGTGCCTGGGTGCAGAAATCTTGGGCAAAAGGACAACGTTCGCGGAACTCACAGCTGGATGGACGATTGAGCAGGCTGGGCGGCTCGCCCTTCAGCGCGATCCGCTCGAGCCGTGCGTCAGGATCGGGTTCGGGGTTCGCGCTGAGAAGGCAGCGGGTGTAGGGGTGGCGCGGATTGTCGAAGATCGCCTCGGTCGTGCCTTCCTCGACCAGCCGTCCCAGATACATGATCCCCATACGGTCGGCGACATGACGCACGACGCTGAGGTTGTGGGTGATGATCACCATTGCCAGACCCAGCCGCTCGCGCAGATCATTAAGCAGGTTCAGAAGTTCGCCCTGCACGGACACATCCAATCCAGCCGTCGGCTCGTCGGCTAGGATCAGCTTCGGTTCCAAGGCAAGGGCCCGTGCGACGCCAACCCGGCGCGCCTGACCACCGGATAGTTGATACGGATACCGGTTCGCGAAGTGTGCAGGCAGGTTGACCATTTCAAGCAGGCGTTTGGCCTCGGCCTGCTGGTCGCGGTCTTTCATGCCCTGAATCCGGTAGGGTTCGGTGATCAGGTTTCCGATCGTCAAGCGCGGGGACAGGCTGCCGACTGGGTCCTGAAACATCATGGCGATATCCTTGCGCATGGGCCGTAGGGACCGCTCCGGCAGGCCGCGAATTTCCCGGCCGTTGAATTTGACCGAACCTTCCTGCGCCGGGGCCAGCCCGGCGATCGCGCGGATGACCGTGGTTTTGCCCGAGCCGCTTTCGCCGACCAGCGCATAGGTCTCACCCGGGGCCACGTCAAAGCTGACGCCGGCAAGAACATTAACCGGGCCGTAGCTGGTCTGCAGGTTATCGACAGACAGTAGGCTCATGCCGTGACCTCCTCTTGGTTTAGCCAGCAGGCAGCAAGATGGCCTTCACCCAATCGTTCCAGCGCGGGCACGTCAGTAGCGCACTGTGGCATTGCCTGATCGCAACGATCGCGGAAAATGCAGCCGCCGGGTAGATTGGCAAGATCGGGGACTTCACCCGGAATAGTAGGCAACACACGAGCACGAGTTTTGATGTGGCCCGGGTCGCATTCAATCAGACGACGGGTGTAGGGGTGCTTCGGGTTATGGAATATCTCGCGTACATCGCCGCTTTCGACAACCGCGCCTGCGTACATCACCACCACGCGATCGCAAAGTTCTGCGATCACGCCCAGATGGTGCGAGATGAAAAGGATAGCACAATGCATCTCACGCTGAAGTTCCTGCAAGCGTTCGATGATCTGCACTTCAAGCGTGGCATCTAGCGCCGTCGTTGGCTCATCCGCAATCAGCAGGTCGGGTTCCGACATCAGTGCCATGGCAATGGCGATCCGTTGGCGCATACCTCCGGAAAATTCGTGCGGGAACTGGTTCAGCCGTGCCTCCGGGTCGGGAATTCCAACAGCACCCAGCATTTGCGCGGCCTTCGCGCGCTTCTCGGCCTTGCCCATGGACGACCGATGTTGAATATCCATCATTTGCTGACCCACCGACAGAACCGGGTTGTGCGTCTGCATCGGGTCTTGGAACACGATGGATATATCGTCGCCACGCAGGTCACGCATCTGGCGCTCGTTGGCTTGCAAGAGGTCCTGCCCCTTGAACCGCACCGCGCCCTGACGGAACCGCGTATTGGGAGCGGTCAATCGCAGGATCGAGGATATCAGCGTGGATTTCCCGCAACCACTTTCGCCTACGATGCCCACGATTTCGCCCTTGCGGACATCGAAAGTGATATCTCGCAGGGCCTTGAGGTCGCCACGCTCAGTTTCGTAATCCACGCTGAGGTGGTCGATTTCCAACAGTGTCTCGGTCATCGGTTCTTCCTCAGTTTGGGGTCGACCACGTCACGTAG
>NZ_JBXWSG010000078.1:0-17900 GCF_059613305.1 Ruegeria sp. BHSB056
CTCTGGCGTGGCTCTTCAGGACGGGACGGTTTCTGTCGGATATTCTAACCGGATCGAAACTCGCCACGTCGTGCCTGTGGTCGCAGAACTGATCGAGCGCGGTTCCATGTTTCACAGAAACGCCAGCGGGGCGTTGTCATTGGCCTATGTCGCAGCCGGGCGACTTCTGGGTTATGTGGAAGAACACATGAACGCTTGGGATTGTCTGGCCGGACAACTGCTGGTCGCGGAAGCGGGCGGTGTCGTCGAAGATCAAGACGCCGACGCGATGATCCGCGACGGTGGGCGCGTGATCGTCGGCACACCAGACGTATTTGAAAGCTTGCTGGAAATCGCAGAGAACGCTTGGGGTGCTTAACGTCTAGGCCATTGGCAACTAAGTGGAAAAAGGTCGTAGAGTTGTCAGGCTAGCCTGCCAATAATGGCCTTGTGACGGTTGATCGTACTGGCGGTCAATCGGATTTCCGGAAAGCTCACACCACAACAATGTCCCGACCACACCATGTGTAACGATAGCGAGGTCTCCGGTGCCGTGGGCACGAATGATCTCCGACACTGTCCGACGAATGCGCCTCTGCGCGTCGGCCGCAGTTTCCCAACCGCGAAAGCTAATCTCCGGCTGGGCGAAAAATGCGTCGGCGGCCACCTCGAACTTTTCCCGTGGCAGGAAACCAGTGGCACTCCGATCATTCTCACCAAGATCCGGGTGAATATTTAGAGGCAACCCCAAAGGTGCGGCCAAAATCTCACCAGTGTCGCGAGCCTTTCGTTCGCTGCTGGCCCAGACGTGGGTGACATTGGCCATAACTTCACTGGCGGCAAAGGCTACGGCGCGCCGGCGACCTGTCGCGTTCAGACCCCATTCCGTAATGGGGGTATCCGGATCAATAACGACCTCGGGGTGAGTGATGATAAGTAAATTCGGCATCTAGTCAGGCAGAAGTACCGGTCCTTTGTCGGCAAACCCCATCGAGATTTCGGTACCCGGTGCAAGCGGTGCATCAACATCGTCGTGGACCGCAAAAACCTGACCAAATGCGCCGGTCAGTGTGTATTCCATCCTCACGCCAACATAGGTTGCCTTGGCCACTGTAGCGGCGATGCCGTCATCAGAACCAATCACGAGGCGCGAGGGTCGTACAGCGATGGTCGCGGGCCCATTGGTCAAACCGCGGCGCGGCAAAGTTTGGCGGTAACCTTCGATCTCGATTGTAGCAGTATCACCGTCTGTTGAAACGATCTGACAGTTGAGCAGGTTTGCCTCGCCTATGAAATCGGCAACAAACCGGTCATTCGGGGCGTCATAAAGCTCGCGAGGTGTACCCATCTGAGCGATCGCGGCGTTCCGCATCACAACAATCTCGTCCGAGACGGCCAAGGCCTCTTCCTGATCGTGGGTGACATAGACAACCGTCAATCCAAGGTCTTGCTGAATGGCCCGGATATCCTCGCGCACCTGGCGTCGCAGCTTGGCATCAAGGTTGGATAGCGGCTCGTCAAACAGCAGAACCTGTGGTTCAAGAACCAGCGCTCGCGCGACGGCGACACGTTGTTGCTGACCACCCGAGAGTTCGGAGGGAAGGCGATTGTCGAACCCCTTGAGTCCTACCAATTGCAAGCCATGCAAGGCGCGGCTGCGAGCCTCATCCTTGGCAAAGCCCGAGAATGTGAGGCCGTACATTACGTTCTCCAGCACGCTCATGTGGGGAAACAGCGCGTATGATTGAAACACCATTGATACGTCGCGGTCTGTTGCGGGCAGTTTGGTGACGTCCCGGTCGCCAATCATAATCTTGCCAGAGCTTGCCATCTCTAACCCGGCGATCATGCGCAACGTCGTTGTTTTCCCACAGCCTGATGGGCCAAGCAACGTGACCAGTTTTCCCGCTTCGACATGAAGGTTAATGTTATCAACAGCAACAACATTTTTGCCGAACACTTTCGACACGTTCTCAAATAATACCGGGGCGGCCTTGGAACCGATTTTGTTGTCGGTCATGAGGGTGTCTCCGTTGTGCTCTGTGTGCGCCGACCGATCTGGACCCGACCGACGAGAATTTGCAATAACCCGACCGCTGCCAGCATCACGAAGATTAGCGTCGTCGAATAAGCAATGGCGAGACCATAGTCGTTATTCTCGACCCGCCCGATGATATAGCTGGTTGCCATGTCGTATTCGGCGCTGACCAGAAAGATCACAGCCGAGATCGCCGTCATCGCGCGGACAAAGCTGTAAACAAGCGCGGCCAGTATCGCGGGGCGTAGCAGCGGCAGAATGATACGACGAAATGTCTGCCACGAGTTTGCGCCAAGGGTCAGCGATGATTCATCAAGACTGCGGTCAAGTTGCGACATGCTGGCGATGCCCGCACGGACCCCAACCGGCATGTTGCGGAATATGAAGCTGATAACAAGGATAACGCCTGTGCCGGTTATCTCGATGGGCGGAACGTTGAAGGCAAGAATATAGCTGACACCAATCACCGTACCGGGGATTGCAAAGGACAGCATGGTCCCAAACTCGAAAGCGTTCTTTCCCGCAAAGCTTTGCCGGGTCAATAGGTAAGCCGTGACCAACCCAACCGCTGCCGTCAGAGGCGCAGCAATCGCCGCAATGGTTATGGTAGTCCAGAAGCTGTCCCACGCGGCGCCGGTCCAACGAATGCCCTCTTCTTCAAATCGAACAGAGAATGCCGTGACGTAGTGTTTTAGGGTCAGGGAGTTATTGACCCCCCAAAGCTCGACCACACTGCCGTAGATGATCATTGCATAGACAATGATCGTGAACACCGCCCAGCCAAGAGCGATTACCAGCACTGGAACAGAAAGACCCGTAGGCATCAAAGGGTGCACGCCTGCGTCGCCTTTGCCTGTTACGGTGGTATAGCTTTTCTTGCCCAGCCAAACACGCTGTGCGTAAAAGGCCGAAAGAGTAAAAAACAGCAATACCATGGCCAGAACGGCGGCCCGTCCTTGGTCATATTGCGCCCCGACGATGGCAAAGAAAATCTCGGTCGATAGAACGTCGAAATTCCCACCCAGAACAAGCGGGTTTCCGAAGTCGGCCATGCTTTCGATGAAGCCCAAAAGAAATGCATTGGCAAGACCGGGGCGCATCAGGGGCAGGGACACTGTCCTGAACGTTTGCCATCTGCTGGCGCGGAGAGTCTGGGCCGCTTCCTCCATAGATGGCGAGACGCCTTCCACCACGCCGATAAGAACGAGGAATGCAATGGGCGTGAATGCAAGGGCCTGTGCGATGAATATGCCTGGCATTCCGTACAGCCAGCGCGTTGGCTGCGTGCCGAACAGCTCGGCGACGAACCGTGTGACCGAGCCTGACAGACCAAAAAGCAGGATCAGCGCGAGGCCAATCACAAATGGCGGGGTGATGATCGGAAGAACAGTCAAAGCCCGCAGCACGCGTTTGTAGCGGAAACCCGAGCGGCTCACGACCAGTGCAAAGCACAAACCCAGGGCAGTCGTGACGAAGCCAACCAGGATGGCAAGAAACAGCGAGTTCCATGCCGCGCCGCATCTGGCACCATAAAAACACCCCAACCCCCAAAGCCGGGCATCAAAGAACTTTGAAAAGAAGACAGCAATGGAATATGCGCCATCTTCGGTGATGAAGGCGGCGAAAAGCATCTTGGCGATCGGAAAAAAGACAAACGCGGTGACAATTGTAATCACGCCGCCGATAGCACTGACGACAAAGACATCACCATTAATCGCGCCTCTGGCCGCGATGCCCTGAGTAAGCAGGAACAGAAAGCTTGATGCGCAGATCATTGCGCCATAGCCCATTCCGTACTGACGGTCGCCAAGCTCGCCAAACAGCGATTCCAGCCAATCGAAGTTGAAGCCTCGGATGCCAATGCCGAAGCCCTGTGCGATCAGCCAGCCGAAGCCGAGCGCGCCGGAAAGGATCAGAATGCGGGCATAAAGCGGGTCAGACTTGGCGCGCTTCAACACCAGTAGCGGAAGAGCGAGCGCGATCAGGAGTGGAGCGAGCCAAAGCTTCTCACCTTGTCCAATCAGAAACGCTGCCGGGGAGTAATCCTGGTCGAAGGGGTAGCCGTCCAAAAGCCACTCGAACGACCATAGCCCGCCGTCCACCATGTACCATGGCAGCAGGCAGAATCCGACCCACCCGGCGATGATCCAGAAGATCAGGACCGGATGGGTCGTTTTTGACATATTATCAGTCATTTACTGCGGCAGAACCGAAACTTCCTCGTCCCATTTCTGTAACAGACGCTTGCGTTCGTCTGAGGAACCATACTTTTTGAAGTCATAGTCAATCAGCTTGATCTGACTCATGTCAGGCGCGCTTTCCGACGTTTCTGCGCTCTTGTTCGATGGCACCTGAAACGCGCTGACCTGAAGAGCAAGGTTCTGCGCCTCGGGCGACAGCGCCCAGTCATAGAATTTCTTCGCCTCTTCCTCGTTGCGGGCGCCTTCAATAATGGACATCGAGCCAATTTCGTATCCGGTACCCTCGCATGGCGCGACTACCTTGATCGGGAAACCCGATACAGCCTGCTTTACCGCATCATGCATGAAGACGATGCCAATCGTGTTCTCGCCTCGACCGGCTGCTTTGATTGGTGCAGATCCGGATTTTGTATACTGGTTGATATTCGAATGCAGGCCTTTCATGAACTCAAAACCTTCATCCTCGCCAAAGATCTGCACCATCGAGGCCAGCGTTGTATAGGCCGTACCAGACGAGTTCGGGTTGGCCATCTGAACGTGACCCTTGTATTCAGGCTTTAGCAGGTCTTTCCAACAGGCGGGTTCGGGTAGGTTATTGGCCGCCAGCAGGTCTGCGTTATAGCCATACCCAAGTGCGCCGGAATAAATGCCGATCGTTCTGTTTCCGGCACTTTCGGCTTGGGAAATTGCCCAATCATGAAGCTGGTCGCGCATTGGCGACATGTATTCCATTGTCAGGCCCTCTTCGGCGGCCTGCAAATGCGGATCACCCGTGCCGCCCCACCAAACGTCTCCTTTCGGGTTCGAGCTTTCGGCACGAATCTGAGCAAAGGTTTCGCCTGACGACTTACGCGTCATGTTGACGTCGATGCCCGTTGCATCTTCGAAACTGCGCGCCATGAGTTGGCACCAGTCTTCCTGCGCCGAGCAATAGAGTGTCAGCTTGTCTGCCTGCGCTGCCGACACAGACGCGGCTATTGCAATCAGCGACCCGACGGCCGTGGATGTAATTTTTTTCATTATCCTTCCTCCCTTTGGTAATTGCGCGCCCAGTATCTTTGATTTTGTCAGGCGCTTTCTCATCCAGCTTTTCGTAGCTTGTTAATGACAGACTGGGCGTTCTGGTCGCTTGTCAGATTTTTCAAAAAACTTGAGAGATCTCTTTCTTCCACCAGCTTTGCCGCTTTCCCTGGTGAAAACCAATGACGCGTCCGTTCGTCCCGTTCTTTCCAACGCCGTTTCAACTTTTCAACGACCATGGGATAGAGAGTAACGCGGCAGCGAACGCTACTCGCGCCCTCAAAGCGCTTGTCATAGAAAAAATGACCAATTGGCTGTTTCGAGATTGCCCCGACAGCACCTGCTTCTTCCAGTGCTTCAATTTCAGCGGCATGCCAGGGTTTCTTTCCTTCCATCAACCAACCTTTTGGGATGACCCACCGCCCTGTATCGCGCGAAGTCACCATCAGAACGTGCAGTTTTCCATCCCTGTCCCAGCGCATCGGAAGTGCTGCAATCTGGTCTGTTATGTCGCCGTCGCTCATGCTGCCCTCAATGACACGGTATCAAAAGCGCGCCCAGAATAACCTTCAGTCGTTAATGGTGGTCCTTAGGTTTTCACTTTGAACCGGTTCAATTCATCATTCTTGCTTTGCGCTTTGGACTCTTCCGAATTGTCACAACCTACTGAGGGTTATGCAACAAAAATTATTGCATTATGCCCGAAATCCCACAAAAGTGGGGTTTGAAACCTGATTGGGTTGTTGGATGTCCAAAACGAAAACACGTGCCAAAACGATTGAAAAGGGACGGGGTAGGGTAAAGAAATCCGACCGGCGCCAGCAAATACTGCTGGAGTTGAAGCTTCGCCCACACGTTCGCATCAATGAATTGGCCCAGCGTTTCAACGTCTCTAACGAGACGGTGCGCAGGGATTTCGACGCTCTGTCGAATGACGGCCTGATCGCACGCGCGCACGGAGGGGCATCAGCCCCGGCGCAAGGGCATTATCCAGGTCTGGACGAGCGGGCCAACGCGCGAATTGAGGAGCGCGAACGCATAGGAATCAGCGCGGCAGGGTTGGTGCGCGACGGTGAAACAGTCATGATCGATTCCGGTTCGACCACAATCGAGATGGCCCGTGCATTGGCTTATCTCGGCACTCCTTGCACAGTGATTACAAATTCCATTCCGGTGGCAATGACCCTCGGCCATGGGGCTGCCGAGGTTTTGCTTTGTCCAGGAGAATATCTGGCAACCGAATCTGCGACGATTGGAACCGAAACGCTGGAATTTCTGTCTCGGTTCAATGTCGACAGATGCATGATCGGCTCATCAGGTTTTTCGACCGAAGGCCCTTCAGAAACCGTGCGCGGCTTTGCGGCTGTCAAAAGAATGATGCTGACGCGCGCAGCAAATCGACATCTTTTAATCGATTCAGGAAAATTTGGCCGTAAAGGCCTGTCTCAGGTCGGAGACCTGATCAACCTGGATTCCATAGTTTCCGACACGAAACCAACAGGAGAGTTGCTTAACGCGATCAACGGTGCCGAGGTCGATGTTCTCGTCGCCCCGTAAACACTGATATGAGTGACAAACAGCGGACTGCAAAAAAAACCGCGCATAACTGGGAGGAAAACATGAAGATAGACATCAGATTATTGGTTGGGGCATCGGCATTTGCGCTCATGTCGCTTTCAGGGACAGCTTCGGCGCAAGATTGCCCGAGGGGTGATCTCGACGAGCGGTTTTGCGACGTCGACGGGGATTTGATTGCGGATATCCCCACAGATCCTTCCCAGCAAATTGATCCTGACACCCTGATTTTT
This sequence comes from Ruegeria sp. BHSB056, assembly GCF_059613305.1. Classification (NCBI taxonomy): domain Bacteria; kingdom Pseudomonadati; phylum Pseudomonadota; class Alphaproteobacteria; order Rhodobacterales; family Roseobacteraceae; genus Ruegeria; species Ruegeria sp. BHSB056. Next base: position 7,047 of record NZ_JBXWSG010000078.1, read on the forward strand.
GCCTATACGCCGGTAGAAGATCCCGCGGTATACAAAACCGCGTGGTCGGATTTTCTAGACCATTTGAAAGCGGAAACTGGCAAGGACGTTGTCTTTTTTCCCGTTCAAAACAACGCGGCCCAGATCGAGGCGATGCGTTCGGGGCGTTTGCATATTGCAGGCTTCAACACCGGGTCCAACCCACTTGCGGTAAACTGTGCCGGGTTCCGTCCGTTTACGATCATGGCCTCAAAAGACGGTAACTTCGGTTATGAAATGGAGATCATCACCTATCCAGGCTCGGGCATCGAAAAGGTCGAGGATATCAAAGGCAAGCAACTTGCGTTTACGTCGCCCACCTCCAACTCGGGCTTCAAAGCACCGTCGGCGATCCTGAAAAGTGACTTCGATCTTCTGCCCGATCGCGATTTCGAACCCGTCTATTCGGGCAAGCATGACAACTCGATCCTGGGTGTGGCAAACAAGGATTACTTGGCGGCCTCAATTGCGAACTCCGTTAAATCCCGGATGATCTCGCGCGATGTGATCAAGGAAGATGATGTCGTTACGATCTACAAGTCGCAGACCTTCCCGACCACAGGGTTTGGAACCGTTTACAACCTGACGCCCGAATTGCAGGAGAAAATCCGCAATGCGTTTTTCAATTTCGAGTGGGAAGGGACGACGCTTGAAGCGGAGTTTTCCAAGTCGAACGAAGGCCAATTTCTTGAGATGACTTACCAGGAATTCTGGGACGTCATTCGCAAAATTGACGCGGCAAACGGCGTCTCCTACGCCTGCCAATAAGTCTTGCTTAATCCAGCGGGCCTGAAAAGGCCCGCTAATCACCCTAATCGGGGGCAATTTATGCTGCGTCTTCAAAAGCTGACGAAAACCTACAAGACCGGAGATCAGGCACTGAAGGCCATCGATCTTGAGGTACCCAAAGGGCAGGTGCTTGCACTGATTGGACCCTCGGGCGCGGGGAAATCGACCATGATCCGTTGCATCAACCGCTTGGTTGAACCTACAAGTGGCGGTGTTCTTCTGGATGACATGGACCTGACCAAACTCGGATCGGGTGCGTTGCGGAAAGCACGCCGCGAAATGGGTATGATCTTTCAGGAGTATGCCCTGGTCGAACGCCTCACCGTGATGGAAAACGTATTGTCCGGTCGGTTGGGGTATGTGGGATTCTGGCGCAGCTTTCTGCGGCGGTATCCGCAGTCGGATGTGGACGAGGCTTTCCGCCTGCTGGACCGGGTGGGGCTGTTGCATATGGCTGACAAACGCGCGGACGAGTTGTCGGGTGGTCAACGCCAAAGGGTCGGTATCTGCCGCGCCCTGATCCAGGACCCAAAGTTGTTGCTGGTCGATGAACCGACCGCGTCGCTGGATCCGAAGACCAGTCGACAGATCATGCGGCTGATCACCGAGTTGTGTCAGGAGCGCGGGCTGGCGGCCATCATCAACATCCATGACGTGGCTCTAGCCCAGATGTTCGTTCCGCGTGTCGTGGGCCTCCGCTTTGGCGAAATTGTGTTTGATGGTCTTCCAACAGGGCTCACCCCGGAAAAGCTGACCGAGATTTACGGCGAGGAAGACTGGGAAGCGACCATCGAAAAAGTGGATGAGGATGAAGATGTCGAGGCCGCAGAATGAGCCATCGAGAACTTGACGACATGCTGGGAAAAGGCTGGCGCAAACCGGCCTTTATCAAAAACACGTTGTTGCGCAGGGCATTGATACTGGGGTTCTTCGCTTACCTGATTGCGGCGTTCATGACCATCGATGTTGATTGGGGCAGGGTCTATGAGGGACTGGACAGGGGATGGGCGTTCGTCCTTGCCTTTACCAGCCCGGATTTCATTTCACGGTGGTCAGATATCTGGGCCGGCCTTCTGGAAAGCATTGTGATGACCGTGGCCGCGTCGGTTGTTGGTATCCTGATTTCGATCCCGATTGGATTGGGGGCTGCACGTAATATCGCCCCGTTGCCAATCTACATAATGTGTCGCGGCATTGTCGCGCTGAGCCGGGCATTGCAGGAAATTATCGTTGCAATTTTGCTTGTGGCCATCTTTGGCTTTGGCCCGCTGGCAGGATTTTTGACGCTGTCTTTCGCAACCATTGGGTTTCTTTCCAAGCTTTTGGCCGAAGATATCGAAGCGATGGACAAAGTTCAGGCTGAGGCGATCCAGGCCTCTGGTGCACGATGGCTGCAATGGATCAACTACGGGGTTCAGCCTCAGATCATGCCTAGACTTGTGGGTCTGTCCATGTATCGGATCGATATCAATTTCCGGGAAAGCGCTATTCTCGGGTTGGTGGGGGCAGGCGGCATTGGCGCGACACTGAACACCGCGTTTGATCGATATGAATACGACACTGCCGCCGCCATTCTGATCCTTATCATCGGGATCGTCATGGCCCTCGAATACCTTTCGGGAATTATCCGCGCGAGGGTTCAGTAATGCCGGTTCTTGAACGCGACGATACACAAATCTGGCGCAGGCGGACGACCGGCCAAAGCCTGGTTCGCTGGTTTGGATGGCTTCTGGGAGTAGCGGTTTTTGTCTACTGTTGGCAGCTCATTTCGCAATCGACAACCTGGTTTTTCGTCTGGGACGCGCCCCGTATCGCCAACGATATCTGGACCCGCGCAACGCCACCCAAATGGGACTATATCACCCAGTTGGGACGCCCGATCTGGGATACCCTGAACATTGCTACTCTGGGCACGATCATCGCTCTGTGCATGGCTGTGCCGGTTGCCTTTTTGGCGGCCCGCAACACTACCCCGTCGGCGTTGTTCATCCGCCCCATTGCCTTGTTGGTCATTGTTTCGACCCGCTCAATCAACTCGCTGATCTGGGCGCTGCTATTGATCGCTATCATTGGACCGGGTGTGTTTGCCGGTGTCATAGCGATCGCCATCCGTTCAATCGGGTTCTGCGCCAAACTTCTTTATGAAGCGATTGAAGAGATTGATCACGGTCAGGTCGAGGCGATCACAGCCACCGGTGCTTCGCGGTGGCAAGTCATGGCGTATGGGATTGTTCCGCAAATCCTGCCTGCTTTTGCCGGAATTGCAGTCTTTCGTTGGGACATCAACATTCGCGAGTCCACTGTGCTTGGGCTGGTTGGTGCCGGCGGTATCGGGTTGCAGCTTTCGGCCTCGCTTAATGTTCTGGCGTGGCCGCAAGTCAGCCTTATCCTGATTGTAATTCTTCTTGCAGTCATGATCAGCGAGTGGGTTTCGGCAAAAGTACGAGGAGCGATCATTTGACCGGATTCTCAGCGCAGGAGGCATTTAAGGCTTACGAAGCCGTCCGGCACCGCCTTCCAGATATTGAACCGAACGACGTGAATTATCGTCGTATCGAGACCCTTTCCGAAGTTATGGATGAGTTCGACGTGTTTCTGCTGGATGCGTTCGGGGTTCTCAATATCGGAGAAACGGCGATCCCCGATACGCCGGAACGGATCAAGTCACTAACGGCTGCGGGCAAACGTGTCCTGGTGGTGTCGAATGCCGCCGGGTTTCCCCACGCCACGCTGTTGGAGAAATACACAAGGCTGGGATATGACTTCGCACCGCAGGATGTGATTACCAGTCGGGCTACGTTGCTGTCCGGGCTGAATGGTCAACATGGGCTGCATTGGGGTTTGATGGCGACACCCAGCGCCGGGCTTCGCGATTTGGAAGATTTGAAACTAACCTATCTGGAGGATGATCCGCAACCCTACGAAACTGTTGATGGTTTTCTGATGATCGGGTCAGCCGCCTGGACCGAAACCCGGCAGGCGATGTTGGAGGCGGCATTGCTAAGCCGACCCCGCCCGGTATTGGTTGGCAACCCGGACATCGTTGCCCCACGTGAGTACGGCTTTTCCAAAGAACCCGGTCTTTTCGCGCACCGTTTGGCCGACCGGACGGGCGTAACCCCGCAGTTTTATGGAAAGCCTTTCGGCAATATCTATGATCTTGCTTTTAAGCGACTTGGGCCTGTCGACAAATCCCGCGTTCTGATGGTGGGTGATAGTCTGCATACTGACATTCTGGGCGCGCGTCATGCCGGAGTGGCTTCGGCACTTGTCTCGGATTTTGGATTCTTCGCCGGGCATGATGTTGAGGAAGCTATCAAACAAGCAGCGATCGTGCCGGATTTTGTCGTGACCCGACCCTGAGATTTCGAACTAAGGCGTATTTTAAGAAGAGTGTACGGGCAGGTTGACTTGCAGAAGATGCGTGTAATGATGATTATGTTGCTTTTGTGGAGGTGTATCCAGTAGGCGAATTTTCTAACGGCAAATACCCATAGTCTCGGAAACTCGATACTGGTTCTTCTGCATCCTAACAATCTGGAACTCAATGCTAAGGGTCACTTTCGAGAACTCAAACCATCTCAGGCTGGAAACACCGCTGTTTTCTTGACTGTTCCATAGACAAAACTGGTGTCGATCGAAGCTATTCCGCCGATCGGGTGAATTCGGTTTCGAATAAAGTCCTCGTATGCGTCGAGGTCTGATACCAATACCCGCAACTGGTAATCCATTGCGCCGGTCAGCACATGGCATTCTAGAACTTCATCGATCATCCGAACGCGTTTTTCGAATTTCTGCACATCTGTTTCATTGTGCCGCTCAAGCCGGATGCGGACAAAGACGGTAATCGCCATCCCGTATGCGGCAGCGTCCACATCGGCGCTGTATCCTTTGATGACACCGCTGGCCTCAAGGTTTTTGACCCGCCGCAGACACGGTGAAGGAGATAGGTTGACCTCATCAGCAAGATCCTGGTTCGTCATACGCCCGTCCCGTTGCAACGCTCGAATGATCTGCCTGTCTTTGGCGTCCATCTTCTCTCCATTCTTAGCATATTATGCCAATACTTGTCCTAAACTTGGCATTATTCGCAACCCGTTGCTCAAAGTAAAGGCGCAAAGTGATAACAACTTAGCTCAGGAGCCCACCGTGACCCGCACAACCGGATTTGCCACTCGCGCCATTCATCATGCCTACAACCCGTTTGAAAACGATGGTGCGCTGACCCCGCCCCTCCACTTGACCTCAACTTTCTCCTTCGAATCCGCAGAGGCTGGCGGGGAAATGTTTGCCGGTGAGCGCGCAGGCCATATCTATAGCCGAATATCGAACCCGACATGTGACCTTCTTGAAAAGCGCATTGCCGTGCTGGAAGGTGCCGAGGCCGGGCTCGCCCTCTCCAGCGGGATGGGCGCAATTACCGCCGTACTTTGGACCCTGCTGTCACCAGGTGACGAAGTCATTGTCGACAAAACGCTATACGGATGCACTTTCGCTTTCATGCGCCACGGGCTGGCAAAATGGGGTGTCATTATTACCCATGTCGACATGACGGACCCTGCAAACCTGAAAGCCGCTGTTTCCGAAAAAACCCGCGTCGTCTATTTTGAAACCCCAGCCAATCCAAACATGCGCTTGGTGGATATCGCTGCCAGTTCAGAAATTGCGCATTCTGTTGGTGCGCATGTTGTGGTCGACAATACATATGCCAGCCCCTATCTGACCCGCCCGATCGAGCACGGCGCGGATATCGTCCTGCACTCCGCCACCAAGTATCTGGGCGGGCATGGCGATGTGGTCGCGGGTCTTGTGGTCGGAACCGCCGAGCAGATTTCTGAGATCCGGCTGGTCGGCATGAAGGACATGACAGGCGCAGTGATGGCACCTTTTAACGCAATGCTGATCCTGCGTGGGTTGAAGACACTGAACCTGCGATTGGATCGTCACTGTGCGTCCGCCAAGGTGGTTGCCGATTACCTTCAGGCACACCCTGCCGTCAGTGAGGTTTATTTCCCGGGGCTTGAGAGTTTTGCCCAGCACGAAGTCGCACAACGCCAGATGTCGCAGCCGGGGGCCATGATCGCCTTTGAAATCAAGTCTGGCCTGTCCGGTGGCATCGAGTTCATGAACCGCCTGAACATGATCCAACGCGCCGTGTCCTTGGGCGATGCAGAAACCCTGATCCAGCACCCGGCATCCATGACTCATTCGACTTATACTGCGGAAGAACGGGCAGAACATGGGATCAGCGACGGTCTGATCCGTCTTTCCGTCGGGCTGGAAGACGTTGATGACATCCTTGCGGATTTGGAGCAAGCTCTGCCCTACGCTGCCCGCAGTGCCGCATGAACCCGGAGACCACCATGCCGTATGATCCCAAGCTGCTGAAAATCGTCGAACAGCGTTTGCTGTGGTTGTCGCATTGGATGATCCACCATGCCAACCATATCCGTCCCAAGGTAGATGGGATCAAGGTTGGTGGTCATCAAGCGTCGTCCGCGTCGATGGTTTCGATCATGACGGCGCTCTACTTCTCGGCTTTGCGCCCCGAAGATCGGGTTGCGGTCAAGCCTCATGCGTCACCGGTTTTCCACGCGATGCAGTACCTTATGGGCAACCAGACCCGCGAGAAGATGGAGAACTTTCGCGGGTTTGGCGGCGTGCAAAGCTATCCCAGCCGGACAAAGGATATCGATGATGTCGACTTTTCGACAGGTTCGGTAGGTTTGGGTGTCGCGATCACCTCGTTTGCTTCGATCATTCAGGACTACGTCAAGGCCAAAAACTGGGGGGCAGATGCCCCGATGGGGCGCATGGTGGCTCTTGTAGGCGACGCTGAACTGGATGAAGGCAACGTATACGAAGCATTGCAGGAAGGCTGGAAAAACGGCCTGCGCAACACGTGGTGGATTATCGACTACAACCGGCAGTCGCTTGACGGCATCGTTCGTGAAGGTTTGTTCGAACGGATCGAGAAAATCTTTGATGCCTTTGGATGGGATGTTGTGCGCGTGAAGCATGGTGTCCTGCAGCGCGCGGCCTTCAAGGAACCTGGAGGTGATCGGCTGCGAGACTGGATTGATGCCTGCTCGAACCAGGAATACTCGGCCCTGACGTTCATGGGTGGCGAGGTTTGGCGAAAGCGCCTCATGGACGATCTTGGGGATCAGGGGGATGTGACGGCGCTGATCGAACGGCGCACAGATGCCGAACTCGCTGCATTGATGGAAAACCTCGGCGGCAACTGCGTCGAGACCATGGCCCAAACCTTTGATGCAGTCGAACATGACCGCCCTACCTGTTTCCTGGCCTACACTGTCAAGGGATGGGGCACGCCAATTGCGGGCCACAAGGACAACCACGGCGGACTGATGAACAACAGCCAGTTCGTCGCGTGGCAAGAACATATGGGCGTGCCTGCCGGCAAGGAATGGGAACCTCTCTCGGCAGTGCCGGACCCAGAGGCGCTGAAAGATTTTCTGTCGAAAGTTCCCTTCTTTGCAAAAGGTCCGCGACGCTATTTCGATGACAAGCTGGATGTTCCATCTATTGACATCGACACAAGCCGCGAAATCTCGACCCAAATGGCTTTCGGCAAGATTTTGGATGACTTGTCGAAGCGCGACAGCCAATTGGCCGAGCGTATCCTGACGACGTCCCCTGATGTCACAGGCACAACAAACCTTGGCCCTTGGGTAAACCGGCGCAAACTGTTTGCCCGATCCGAGCAAGCCGACGCTTTCATTGAACACCGTATCCCTTCGACGGCAAAATGGGAATTTACTCCCGAAGGGCAACATATCGAACTCGGTATCGCCGAGATGAATCTCATGTTGCTATTGGGCGCTGCGGGCCTTTCGCATTCCCTGTTTGGCAAGCGGCTCATCCCAATCGGTACGGTGTATGACCCCTTTGTCAGCCGCGGCCTCGATGCGCTCAATTACGCTTGTTATCAGGATGCGCGCTTTATGTTGGTCGGCACGCCTTCGGGCATAACGCTGGCACCAGAAGGCGGCGCGCATCAATCCATTGGCACACCTTTGATCGGGATGAGCCAGGACGGTCTGGCAGCCTTTGAGCCAGCCTTTGCCGATGAACTGGCAGTGATCATGGAATGGGCCTTTGATTACCTTCAGCGTGACGGCGAAGGACAACCGGACGAACGCACCTGGCTGCGGGACGAAACAGGCGGTTCGGTCTATCTGCGCCTGACGACAAACCCGATTGAACAACCTGGAAAGCGTGTGGACGATGAGTTCCGTCAAGGTGCCATAGATGGTGCATACTGGCTGCGGAAGCCGGGCCCGAATTGCGAGGTCGTAATCGCTTATCAGGGGGCCGTTGCACCCGAAGCGATCAAAGCCGCTGGCGTGATGGGCGAAGGACGCAAAGACATTGGCGTGTTGGCGGTGACTTCGGCAGATAGGCTAAACGCCGGGTGGACGGCAGCGCAACGGGCGCGATCGCGCGGCAATCAGAAGGCTCGGTCCCACATCGAAGCTTTGATGTCCGGTCTGCCGCGCCACTGCAAGCTGGTTACAGTGATCGACGGACACCCCGCGACATTGTCTTGGCTGGGTGCGGTACAGGGACATCAGACCATCCCATTGGGGGTCGAACATTTTGGTCAGACAGGGACAATCGGCGACCTCTATCGGCACCATTGCATTGACGCGGACGCCATCCTGGAGAAGGTGAATGGTCTGACCCATGGCAAGGCTTTGCTTCGCACATGAGCGGCGGTATTGGGCGTCACAGCTAAGGCACCTTACGCTCCGGGTATGTGGGCCCTTTCTGCAGGCGCGCGCTTGGGTTCAAAGCCCGGAACTAAAGGCACCTTGTTCGAACCAAACTTTTGGGATCTGAGAATAATTGCCGTTTGGGACTAAAGAAGAAATAAGTACGAATTTGCTTCCGTCACTACAGGTGCTCAAAACTGTCGCAGGTATGGATCGCCATGACAATCAATTTTGCGTGTATCAAGTCGGCCTATGCACGCTATCCTACCGGTTTTTTGACAATACTTTTGTTCATGTATGCGCTTAATAAAATTGAGTCTGTCCCTCTAGAAGGTAATTCTTGATTTGCCGTTAATATTGTAGTTTGCAGGAAACACTCCAATACGCGTTTGCCCCAAAAAGAACACTTTGTTCGAGCAGTTTCAGCGCAATCAACAACACCTATTTCTAAGACAGAAAAATGGCCACTGTAACGACAATCCCCAGACCTTCCGTAAGTTCTCCGCTCAGCTCTATCCAGGGTACCTATGCATATGGTGACGGGAATCCGTCGACCACGACGGTGATTTCCTACAGTTTCGGGCACTTCTCTGATACACAGGCTTGGTCATCGGAGTATAAGGCGGAGTTCCGTGCGGCGCTGGCCGCAATAGAAGCCGTTGCAAACATTAATTTTGTCGAAGTCACATCCGGTTTTGCTGACTTGGTTGAGGTTATTGCGCCTTCTTCATTCTTTGGAGACCCTCGGACTTTGGGATTTCATTATTCGCCATCGAACGGGACGTCCTATGGTGCATTCAACACGTCATACTGGACTGCTTCTTTCAACGGAAACGGTGATCCGGGCGGGTATTTCTTTACCACTCTAGTTCATGAATTAGGTCACGCCCTTGGCTTGGGTCATCCTCATGACACCGGTTTGGATACAACCGTGTTGAGCGGTGTAACGTCGCCATTCGACTCGTTTGGGGCGGCGAGCCTCAATCAGGGTGTCTACACCGTGATGTCCTATAACGATGGATGGACTTCACAAAACGGGTGGCTGCGTTCTGATGCCACATATGGTGGTTCAACAGGGCTTGGGGCTTTGGATGTCGCCGCGTTGCAGGCCATGTATGGGGCGAATACATCGCACAATTCCGGGGGCAACACCTACACACTCCCCTCTGAAAACGTCGCAGGAACTGGGTACCAAGCCATTTGGGATACTGGTGGAATTGACACGATCCAGCATAACGGTGGCTCGAACGCATATATAGATCTCCGGGCGGCAACTTTGGATTATTCCGTTTCTGGTGGTGGGTTGGTTTCACATGCAGCGGGCATAAAGGGTGGTTTCACAATTGCGTATGGCGTCGTGATTGAAAACGCGTCTGGCGGATCTGGTGCCGATACTATTGTCGGCAATACCGCTCAAAATGTTTTGCGCGGGAACGACGGAAACGACACCATTCACTCGCTGTCCAACGGAAGCAACAACAACACCATCTATGGCGGCCAAGGCGACGATATCATCTTTGTGGCCCAAGGTACTGGTGCTGACCAGGTCTTTGGGGACCAGGGCAATGATCTGGCTGTTGTGCGGAGCAACGCAGGTACGTTTTCGGGTGGAACCGGCACCGACACTGTCAGATTCGTTAGCGCGATAAGCAACTATTTATTCTTTGAAAACGGTGTCTTGTACGAATTTCTGGATGTAGTCACACGCACAACATTCACGATTGCAGACGACGTAGAGTTGGTCCAGTTTCTTGACGGGCTACAGCAGTATGCCCGGTCGAATATCAAGTCTGCAATGCAGCTTTCAGATATCGATACTCAGGGAACAACGCTACAACATGCCAGCCAAGGGCTTTATGTGCTGGATGGCGGCAGTGCGAACATTGCTTTGATTTACGGTGGCCAGTCTATTGGGCAAAACTCGCTTGCAGGCTGGCAGGCACTTCAGGCCGAAGCGTCGGGCGGTGGCTACAAGGTGTTGTGGCTGAACACCAACGGGTCATATGCCGAATGGACCACGGATGCTTCGGGGCAATACCAAAGCGGCGTTACCATCGCCAATGTTGTCGATGTCGAAGTTTTCTATGGTGTTGATCTGAACAATGACGGCCACACCGGCCACGTCACAACCAACATCGAGAGCAGCGGATCGGTAATACTCGCGTCGTCAACCCGCGGCGAGTATCTGATCAACGGAACCATCGGCTTGTCGTATAATGGTAATGCAATTGGGCCAGACAGCCTGCCGGGCTGGCAGGCACTTCAGGCCGAAGCGTCGGGCGGTGGCTACAAGGTTCTGTGGCAGAAC
>NZ_JBXWSG010000079.1:0-17455 GCF_059613305.1 Ruegeria sp. BHSB056
GTGTTTCTGGGTCAAGTTTTCGCTCGGAAAATCGCGCCGCGATTACCAGAGGAAACCACACTTGTGACCAGAGCTGAAACAGCCCTGACACTTGCGATGCAACAATATGCCATCAATGGAATTGGCGTTGCCTGGTTACCTCATTCTCTGGTTGCTGCGTCCCTGGCAACAGGTCAGCTTCAACGCGCTGACAGCACGCTTCCTTCACAGGAACTGACAATCAGGATGGTTCGTTTTGCGGTTGCTCAGTCCGAGTATTGTGAGCAAATCTGGCAAAGCTTTGATGCGCTTCCACTTGATTTCGCTACGTTGCATTATTGATCTGACGTCGTAGCAAATCCCTTCCTGAACGCGGATAAGCGCCACCCACCGCAGCGTACCTTTTCAAGGTAAACCCGAGTGTTTAGCCCGCATCGGCACTTCCCGCGGGACTCTGACCTGAATGCGTCTCTGGTTACTCTGCCGCTTCTGTTACCCTGTCCGGTGCGGTCAACCGCTGCCATGCGTCGTACTGGGCCAGAAAGATTTGCCCGTTGAGGTCGTCGAGGAAATGCGATTGTTTCAGACGGTCCATGACGGGGCCTTTGACTTCGGACAGGTGCAGACCGACGCCCATGTCACGCAGGCGATGGTTAATGGCCTCAAGGCTTTCGAGGGCTGAAAAGTCGACCTCGTTCACCGCCGAGAACATCAAAACCACGTTGCGGATTTCGCAGCCTTCGGTCACACGCGCCTGGATCAGGTCTTCGAGGAAACGGGCGTTCACGAAATACAGGCTTTCATCCACCCGCAGCGTCACCAGTGACGGCTCGGTGGCGACCTTGTGGCGATTGATGTTACGGAAGTGTTGCGTACCCGGCACAAGCCCGACCTCGGCCACATGCGGGCGCGAGGTTTTGTAGAGATGCAGAAGGATCGAAATCGCCACGCCGCTGGCCACGCCAGTTTCGACCCCGGCCAGCAAAGTCAGAACGATGGTGGCGGCTACGGCGGTAAAATCGGCGCGCGAATACCCCCATGTCTTTTTCAGGATCGACAGGTCCACAAGGCTCAGCACCGCAACAATGATCGTCGCGGCCAGCGTGGCCTTGGGCAAAAAGTACACCAGAGGTGTCAGGAACAGTGCAGCAATCGCCAAACCACCAGCGGTATAAATGCCTGCCGCTGGAGTTTCCGCCCCCGCATCGAAGTTCACCACCGAGCGTGAGAACCCGCCGGTGACCGGAAAGCCGCCGGTAAACGCCGCGCCCAGGTTTGCTGCACCCAGACCGATCAACTCCTGATCGGGGTCCACGCGCTGGCGTTTCTTGGCGGCCAGCGTCTGCGCAACCGAGATGCTTTCGACAAAACCGATGATCGAGATCAGGATCGCTGGCACCAGCAATGCACCGATAAGGTCCGAGGACAGCCCCGGCAAAGTCAGCGGCGGAAGGTTCTGGGGCACGTCGCCAACAATCTTGACGCCCCGCACATCCAGCCCGAACCCCCAGACGACGACTGTGGTCACCACCACGGCAGCCACTGGTCCGGCCTTGGTCAGCACGTCAGCCAGCAGGGGCGGCACCCCCATGCGCCGCAACGCGGGCTTGAGGTTCTTGCGCACCCAGAACAGAAACGCAGTGGCCAGCACGCCGATGATTACCGTCAGCCAACTGATTTGCCCGAGGTTTTCGAAGATTGAACCCAACATCCCCGGCAGGGTATGCCCATGGGCGTCGACACCCAGAATATGCTTCAACTGGTTGGTCGCGATCAGGAGACCCGATGCGGTAATGAAGCCTGCGATGACAGGATGGCTGAGGAAATTGGCCAGAAAGCCCAGTCGAAAAACGCCCAACAACACCAGAAACCCACCCGACAGGAAAGCCAGCGTCAGTGCCGCCACCATGTATCCGGCCGTGCCCTGCTCGGCCACCTGCCCCACGGCGCTGGCTGTCAGCAGCGACACAACCGCGACAGGCCCCACCGCCAACGCCCGACTGGAGCCAAAAACCGCATAAAGGATGATCGGCAATATCGAAGCATAGATCCCGGCCTCGGGCGGCAGCCCTGCCAGCAAGGCATAGGCCAAGGACTGTGGGATCAGCATGATCGTGACGATCACAGCGGCGATCAGATCATTCGAGAGCGACGCACGGCTATACTGGCGACCCCAGTCCAGAATTGGAAGGAAACGTAAAAGGCTCTGCATAGGTTCACGTCCTGAAAAAGCGGCGGCCCGTTGCACATTTGGCGGCGGCGGGACAGGCCAGAACTGACACCGGTTCTTCCGGTGTCAGTTTCGAAAGGAGTTAATCGGTCGCCACCTTCAGTGGTTCGGGCTTGGCCAACCACTCTTTGCCCTTCAGCATCGCGGACCAGTAAATCGGTGGCAGCAGCTTCTCTTTCAACAGCCACGCCAACCGGCTGGGTTGGGTTCCGTCGATCAGGAGTTTCGGGAAGCTGGGTGTCATCACCCCACCATAGGCAAACTCGGCCAGAACGATCTTGCCGCGCTCGACCGTCAACGGGCACGAACCGTAGCCGTCATAGGCGGCAACTGGGCCGCGGCCCTGAATGTCTGCCACGATATTATCGGCCACGGTCGGTGCCTGTTTACGCGCCGCCGCAGCGGTTTTGGCGTTGGGCGCGTTCATCACGTCGCCCAGCGACCAGATATTGTCGAAGCTCTTGTGGCGCAGCGTCGCCTGATCAACATCGACCCAGCCCGCCGCATCCGCCAGCGGCGACACGCGAATAAAGTCCGGCGCGACCTGTGGTGGGCAGACATGCATCATGTCAAACTCGACTGTGACCAACTCGGGCTCGGTGTCGGGTACTGCAACCTTAAAGGTCGCTTTTTTTGCCGTCCCATCTACCGACACCAGATTGTGAAAAAAATTCAACGAGGCGTCGTATTTTGTGACATATTCCATTAGCGCCGGGACATAGTCCTTGACCCCGAACAGCACGCCGCCCGCGTTCATGAACTGGATGTCGATATCCTTCAGAACGCCTCGCCGGAACCACGCATCGCCCGACAGGTACAACGCTTTTTGTGGCGCACCCGCGCATTTGATCGGCATTGGCGGCTGTGTGAACAGCGCCCGGCCTTCCTTAAGCCCTTCGACAAGCTGCCATGTGTAGGGCGCCAGATCATAACGGTAGTTCGAAGTCACCCCGTTGCGGCCCAAGGTTTCTTCCAGCCCTTCGACCGCGCCCCAGTCCAGCTTGAGCCCCGGAGACACGACAAGACGGTCGTATTTCACCACGCGACAGCCATCAAGAATAACGGCATTGTTCTGCGGCTCGAAGGCCGCAACTGCCGCCTTGATCCACTTCACCCCGCGCGGGATCAGCGACCCCATCGTCTTGGCGGTCTGTTCTGCTGAGAAGACACCCCCGCCCACCAAAGTCCAGCCGGGCTGATAATAATGTACGTCAGACGGATCAATTATGGCAATGGACAGGTCGGATTTGCGCGCGTACAGGCTGGCCGCAGTGGCGATACCGCCTGCCCCACCGCCCACGATAACCACGTCAAAGGATGCGTCGCCTGTGTCGGTCGGCGTTTTCCCACCATTGGCAATACGGCGGGCAACGCCGCTCATGTCATAACCGGCGACCTTGGTGGCTGACAGAATCTCGGACACCGGACGCTTGTGCGCCGCCTCGTTCAGCGACCACAAAGTGGCCGAGCGCGTGCCGGTCCGGCAATATGCTAGAACCGGACCCGGCAACTCGGTCAGTGCACTGCCAAAGGCCTCGGCGTCGGCATCCCTGACGATCCCGGTTTGCACCGGAACATAGCGCACCTCGAGACCCAGTTTTTCCGCTGCTGCCTCGATTTCCTCGAAAGTCGGTTGATCGGCACCTTCGCCATCGGGGCGGTTGCAAATGATGGCACGAAAGCCCGCGCCTTTTATCGCCTCGATGTCATTTGGCGTAACCTGCGGCGACACCGAAACTGCGCCTGATATCTTTCTGATGTCCATGAGTGCCTCTTGCGTTCAGAGCTTGTTGACTGGAACTTTGAGCATCTGGTTCCCATCCTGGTCCGTTGGAATGCCGCCCGCCCGGATGTTGACCTGAATCGAAGGTACGATCAGCGTCGGCATCGCCAGCGTCGCGTCGCGCTCGGACCGCATCTTGATGAACTCGTCCCTAGTCTTGCCACCACCCACGTGAATGTTGTGGGCCTTCTCCTCGGCCACCGTGGTTTCCCACTGGATGTCACGCCCGTTGGGACCATAATCGTGACACATGAACAGCCGGGTTTCGTCCGGCAGGCTGAGCACTTTGTGGATCGAGTCAAATAATGTCCCCGCGTCGCCACCGGGGAAATCGGCCCGCGCCGAGCCACCGTCAGGCATGAACAATGTGTCGCCCACAAAGGCTGCATCCCCGACAACATGCACCATGCAGGCGGGTGTGTGGCCCGGCGTATGCATGGTAAAGGCGGTCATGTTGCCGATCTTGTAGGTCATGCCATCGACGAACAGGGCGTCAAACTGGCTGCCATCCCGCTGAAATTCGGTGCCTTCATTGAAGATCTTGCCAAACACGTCTTGCACGATCTTGATGTTTTCACCGATGCCGATCTTGCCGCCCAGCTTTTGCTGGATGTAAGGCGCGGCTGACAGGTGGTCGGCATGGGCGTGGGTCTCAATGATCCATTCCAGCTTGAGGCCCCTCTTCTCAACCTCGGCAATCAGCATGTCGGCATGGCCAAACGTTATGCGGCCAGCGGCATAATCGATGTCCATGACACTGTCGATAATCGCACAGGCATTCGAGGTCGGGTCCGCAACGATATAACTGATTGTCGCCGTCGCCTCGTCGTAAAAACCCTGGACATCGGGCTTCACGCTCAGATCCACTGGGTAGCTTCCAATCGGCGTCGCTATCGCGTCGGCCATCTTTTGGTTGTGTATCTCGATTGACTTCTGACCATTCATGATCTTGCCTCCTAACTGGCGCGGATCCGTTACCCGTTTCCGCCGCGTGTCATCATCATTTCGTGGACGGCGTCCATGCCGCGATCCGCCATCGCGCTCACTTCGGCCGCATGGATATGCATGGCTTTGGCTATTTCCGGATCGTCGGATGTTTGCACCACTACGATCCCTTCAGAGGTCACTTCGATATCCGAGGTGATCTTGTCGCCATTTTCAAAAAATATGTCGAGGGTCGGGCTCTGAATGATGATCATCGGATCATCCTTGCGGCCCACCCGATCGATCATCCCGGCAACATGGGAGACCAGAGCATCCATGACATCCGGGTCGGAAGATCTCGTGACAGTGCGAATACCATTGGGAAGGTTTTCAACCTCGCGCGTGATCGTATCGAAATTGCGGAACATCACAGCCAGCTCAGCGCTTTCCTCGGGCGTCGCGTTCTCGCCCCGCAGCCCCGGCATGTTGACCTCGTCGTGGCCTTGCCCGTCTGCACCATGACGATGCTCTGCCCGTTCACCGGCCATGCCCTGGCGATGCCCGTGCCCGGACATCAGAAAGATGTAACTGCCAGCCGCGCCGACCAAAGCAGCAACAAGCAACGCAATGGCGATGCCGCCGAACGTCCGGGCGGGATTGCGGTCCTTCATCTTCGTCTCCTCCGTTTCTGCCAACCCACATCCGGCCTTCGCGTGAGACCTGCAATCAACATGGCGGCATGAAAAGTTGAGGAGTAAATATAACTTTGAAACCCCGACTTCAGTGACAAAGTCACGAAACCGGAAAATTTCCCGAATTGGTCAGGTGCTTTGCGCCAACTGTTCCAAAGCCGCCTTGTCGGTTATCGCAATGCGCCCCCGCGATTGGGTAATCATCTCGCGCTTTTGAAAGTCCTGCAATATCCGCGAGACAACTTCACGCGCGGTGCCCAGTTCGCTGGCGAGTTGCTGATGCGTTGCCTGAATGTCTTCCCGCCCCCCGGCCAGAACCAGAAGACGTTCAGCAAGGCGAATATCCAAGTGCCCGAATGCCACGTCATCCACCACCCGCAACAGATCAATCAGCCGGCGTGAGTAGGCCTCAAACACAAACTCGCGAAATGCGTCTTCTTCCGAGACCAGACGATCGAAAGCATGTTTCGGCAAGGTCACCGCCGTTACGTCGGTTTCGGCAATACCTTCAGCGTTATATGCTTCTTCTGCCAGCATGCAGGCCGTCGTCAGCACACAGCTTTCCCCCGCCTCGACCCGATAGAGCACGATCTCGCGGCCCGAATCCGAACTTTGAGAAACGCGTATCCGTCCGTCATACAAGAATAACAGGCTGTCGGGGACGTTGTCTGGTCCGAAAACCTGGCCACCTTTAGGACACCGCACGATACGGGCCGCCGTACGCAACCTATCCCGCACAGCTTTCGGAAGGCGACTTGTCCCGTGAAATCGCTCAGTCCAGTCCAAAATTGTCATCTTGCGTTGCGCATGGGTGCCACGATGCCCTCTTCAATCGGCGCGATACGGTTCAACAACTCGTTTCTGTTTGAGGCGATGTCAGCCAGCGTCAGATCATCAAGCACAGCCATGAATGCCCCTGTTGCCTTTTGGATCGCTTGAGACAGTTTACATATTCCGATCAGAGGGCAGGTGTTTTTTTCAGGGTTAAAGCATTCGACCACATCCAGGGGCCCTTCGGTCAGGCGAATTACATCGCCGATTTTGATCTGTTCCGCCGGTTTCGCCAACCAGAAACCACCGCCTCTGCCGCGTGCTGTTTCCAGATACCCGGCCCGACCCAACTCGTGCACGATTTTTACGATATGCGGCCGGGCAAGGCCATGCACCCGCACGACATCGTCAACGCGAATGCGATCCGGGGCCTTGAGCGCAGCCAGTTGCAAAGACCGCAGCGCATAGTTGGAATAGGATGTCAGTTTCATACGTGCCTCCGGCAAAAGCTGTAGGCGCAATATAACTTATTTGCAATTTCTGTGTGTTTTCACGGACCATGTGGTTCGCTGAAGGTGAAGTCAGGCCAACTTACCTAACCTGCGCAGCGACTGGGTGGCTGACTGGGGCGCAACGAACATCACGGCATCTTTGATCGGGAAGCTGTTGGCGTCCGGCCGGCGCGGCAGATCAACTCTCTGCAAAAAAGCTGAACAAAGACGGTATGAGTGGCGGGGAGACAGGGATTCGAACCCTGGGGACGCTCTCACGCCCAACGGTTTTCAAGACCGCCGCATTCGACCACTCTGCCACCTCCCCGTCGAAGGCAGGGTCTAAGCGCAAGTTCGGCCAGAGGCAAGTCGAAATCGGGATTTCTTGCCGAAGCCCGCGCAGCGGTCTTTCCATGACTCTTCAGCCGCGTTATGATCCCCGAAATAGACCGAAACAGGCTGGCAAGCAGAACCAGCAGACCGGCAGCGGGGTTCCGAGAACGAGACCCCTTCAGGCAAGGGATAAGCAGATGAAGCGAGCGATCATGACACGCCCGGGACCGAAACGGTTGGCGTATCTGGCGTTGACTTTGACAGTTCTGAGCGGGTGTGAGGATATTCTTCAAGAGGCTGAAAAACCTGAAGAAAACTCAAACAAAACTGAACTCCTTCCCGAGGTGGCCTCGGGCTCGCAGCGTGACGTCGAAGCCCCCGAGGTTTTTCAGGTCACCGAAGCAGGGCTTTGGGATGGCAGGCCCTCGCTGGGCGGTATCTGGGTTGCCTACCCGGAAGTATCCCAGCCCGAGCGTGTCGTGATTACGAACACTGCAAACAACAAGTCCGTAACAGGGGCCCTGTTCCGACGTGAACGCAACCTGCCCGGCCCAGCGATTCAGGTTTCATCTGCGGCTGCGGAACAGCTCGGAATGCTGGCGGGCGCGCCGACAAAGGTCAGTGTCGTCGCCCTACGCCGTGAAACTGTAAAGGAATCACAACCAGAGGACGCGCCCAATCCGGAAGATGAGGCGGCGGATACGGCTGCGGTGTCGGACGCCGCGGCCACCGACGCCCCATCCGCGGCAGATACCGAAAAACCGGCCAAGCCGAAATGGTGGCAAAAGAAGGCGCCAGCAGCAGCAGCCGGTACAGCAGTGGTCGCGGCGGAAGCGGCAAGTTCTGCCAACGAGGCGACCGAAGGTACGGAAGCGACCACCGATGCGGCGGCGGCCACTGAGGATCCGTCAGAGCCCGCTGAAAAGAAACCGGCCAAGCGGAAGTGGTGGCAGAAAAAAGAGCCAGCAGCAGCAGCGGCTGCGGGAGCCACCGTGGCTGCGGCGGGTGCAGCAACAGGCGGTGCTGATGTGGCCGCAGATGTTGCGGCAGCCGCAGCTACACCAGCGTTGTCAGATGCGCCCGTCGAGGCCCCCGCTGGAAAGCCTGCAAAACGGAAGTGGTGGCAAAAGAAAGACCCCGCTGAAATCACCGAAACACCACTAGACCCCATCGAAGGCGCAGCATCCGCGATTGACGCGACCGAAGCGGTTCCGGCCGCAGCGGCAGCGACAGGCGCTGCGTCGTCGCTGAGCAAACCATTTGTGCAGATCGGCACATTCAGCGTCGAAGCAAATGCGAATACCGCTGCTGAGAAAGTGCGCCGGAATGGCATGTCGACTGTTGTGCGGGAACTGAAAACCGAGAACAAAACAGTATGGCGGGTCCTGGTTGGCCCTGCCGCAACCCGGGCCGAACGCAAAGCCATTCAAAAAGATGTAAAGGATCTTGGTTTCAAAGATGCGTTCACCGTGTCCGACTAAATACAAGGAGGCATAAGATGCTATCCTCATTGCGAACTTCTGTTCTGGCCATTGGGCTTACCGTGCTGGCAATTCCAGCTCAGGCTTTTGATACATCTGCCCGCGCAGCTTATGTGATCGATCAATCCACCGGTACGGTGCTTTTGGCAAAAGACGCCGATCAGCCCTTGCCGCCTGCATCCATGTCCAAGCTCATGACGCTGTATGTAGCTTTCGAAGCGCTGCGTGACGGAAGACTGACGCTGGACGAAACCCTGCCCGTGTCCGAACACGCGATGAGCTATGGCGGCTCGACCATGTTTCTGAACACGCAGGACCGGGTTCGGGTCGAAGACCTGCTGCGCGGCATCATCGTTCTGTCAGGCAACGACGCCTGCGTGGTCCTCGCCGAGGCGCTAAGCCCTGACGGCACAGAGGCCGGGTTTGCCCGATATATGACCCAACGCGCCAAGCAGATGGGTATGAACAACTCGAACTTTGCGAATTCGAATGGGTGGCCTGCCGCCGGACATATGATGTCGGTTCATGACTTGGCGGTTCTGGCCGACAGGTTGATTACCGACTTCCCAGAATATTACCCTCTGTTTTCAGAAGAGGTATTCGAATTCGATGGCCGTGCGCCGTCGAATGCCCGGAACCGCAATCCATTGCTGAAACTGAGCATCGGCGCGGATGGCCTGAAAACCGGCCACACGCAAGAGGCCGGATACGGCCTGGTCGGGTCTGCCAAACAAGGCGACCGCCGTGTCATCTTTGTCCTCAGCGGGCTGGACAGCACCGGCCAACGGGCAGAGGAGGCTGAGGCCGTGGTTAATTGGTCGTTTCGAAATTTTGTCGAGAGGACAGTTGCCAACGCGGAAACGCCGATAGCTGAAGCCAAGCTGTGGATGGGCGAGAAAAAGACCGTAGGTCTTGTACCTGACGGCGATCTGACGGTTCTGTTTCCGGTTCTGGGCACACAGAACGTCAAGGCCGAAGTTGTGTATCAGGGTCCCGTCAATGCGCCGGTCAAGAAAGGCCAGCAACTGGCCGAGCTTGTCATCAAGCCTGAAGGATTGCCTGAAATACGACGTCCGCTGGTGGCGGCGGAAGACGTTGCAGTTGGCGGATTTGTCGTGCGTATGCTGACTGTTGGCGGCATAGTTCTGAAAGACGTGATCAATAACCCACTGGAGTCGATGTGACCAAGGCGGGGTTATTTCTGACTTTCGAAGGCATTGACGGATCAGGCAAGTCAACTCAGGCGCGGATGCTGGCGGATCAACTGCGGGCGCAGGGTCATGAGGTCGTTTTGACGCGTGAACCGGGCGGCTCACCCGGCGCGGAGGAAATCCGCAGCCTGGTATTGGAAGGTGATCCCGACCGCTGGTCGGCCGAAACGGAAATCCTGTTGTTCACGGCCGCCCGCCGCGACCATCTGGAACGTACGATCGAACCCGCGCTTGCCGCAGGGCAAGTGGTAATCTGCGACCGCTTTGCCGACAGCACACGCATGTATCAGGGCCTGTCACGGGGCGATCTGCGCGGCCTTGTTGATCAGCTGCACAGCCTGATGATCAAGCGCGAGCCGGACTTGACGCTGCTGATCGACATGGACCCCGATACCGGACTGTCCCGCGCCAAGGGACGGCAAGGCGCGGAAGAACGGTTCGAAGATTTCGGCCCGGACTTGCAAAGGAAAATGCGGGCGGGCTTTCTGGCGCTGGCCCATGAGTTTTCCGACCGTTTCCGCATTGTGGACGGCAACCGGGACATGGACAGCGTTGCGCAGGATGTGACAGAAATCGTCCAGGCTGCTTTGCGATAGACGATGAATGACGAAATCCCCTCTCCGGATCAGGTTCCAGGTGCGCCGCATCCCCGCGAGACCGTCCGGCTTTTTGGTCAGGATGCGGCAGAACAGGCGTTTCTAACCGCCTACAACTCGGACCGTCTGCACCACGGCTGGTTGCTGACCGGGCCGCGTGGCGTCGGTAAGGCGACGTTGGCCTGGCGGATTGCACGGTTTTTGCTGGCAACGCCTTTGGCGGACGACGGAGGGCTGTTTGGCGCGCCGCCACCGCCAAAGACGCTCGACATTGATCCCGACCACCCTGTGTCACGTCGCATACTGGCCGGGGCCGAGCCGGGATTGGCCACAATAGCCCGGTCGCTGAATGATCAGGGGCGGCTGCGCAACGAGATCGTTGTAGATGACATCCGAAAACTGGGAAAGTTCTTTGGCCTGTCCTCTGCCGATGGTGGGCACCGGGTCGTAATCGTGGATTCAGCGGATGAGATGAATGTCAGCGCCGCCAACGCGTTACTGAAGATGTTAGAAGAGCCTCCGGCGCGTACAACTCTTTTGCTGGTATCGCACCAACCCTCGCGCTTGTTGCCGACCATCCGCTCTCGGTGCCGGACCTTGCGTCTTGGGCCCCTGAGTGCCGGGGATATGCAGGACGCGCTGTCGCAAACCGAGACGACCTTACCGACGCATCCCGAATATCTCGCCGCATTGGCCGCTGGCTCGGTCGGGGAGGCCGTTCGCCTGATCAATCTGGGCGGGCTTGAAATCTATGCCGAACTGATTGCCATTCTGGGCACCCTGCCCCACCTGGACCGGCAGCGCGCGCTGGCCCTGGCCGAGGCTGCGGCCCAACGTGGCGCGGCCGAGCGCTTTGATCTGCTGCTGACACTGATCGATGTTGCCTTGTCTCGGCTGGCCCTGACCGGGGCAACCGGCGCACCGCCGACCTCTGAGGCCGCCCCGAATGAAGCTGAAACGCTGGCCAGACTGTCAAATTCTTCGGATCAGGCCCGTCGCTGGGCCGAAGTCGCCGCGACAATCACAGCCCGCGCGCGACATGGTCAGGCGGTGAACCTTGACCCTACCGCTCTGGTCCTAGATACGGTGTTCAAGATACAGGAAACCGCCGGCCAGGTCAGATGAGCGACACCCCCCAGATCACCGACAGTCACTGCCATCTGGACTTCCCGGATTTTGACGGTCAGTTGGACGACATCATCTCGCGCGCGGCCGAGGCTGGCGTGACCCGGATGGTGACGATTTGCACCAAGCTGCGCAATGAACCCGCAGTCCGCGCAATTGCCGAAGCCCATGCACCGGTATTCTACGCCGCAGGCACCCACCCGATGAGCGCCGCAGACGAGCCTATGGTCTCGGTCGATGAACTGGTCGCGTTGGCACAGCACCCGAAATTTGTGGGCATCGGCGAATCCGGTCTGGATTACCACTATACTGCCGATAGCGCTGAGCTTCAGATGCAATCCCTGCGCCTTCATATCGAAGCTGCCCAGCGCACAGGGTTGCCTTTGATCATTCATGCCCGCGCCGCAGACGACGATATGGCCCGAATTCTGGCCGAAGAGTATCACAATGCGCCTTATTCCTGCGTGATGCACTGTTTTTCGTCCTCGGCCGAGTTGGCCAAAGCCGCGCTGGATCTGGGATTTTATCTGTCCATGTCCGGCATTGCGGCCTTTCCCAAAAGCCACGAGTTGCGCGACATTTTCGCAAGCGCGCCGGTAGATCGCATTCTGGTGGAAACCGACGCGCCCTATCTGGCACCGCCCCCTTATCGTGGCAAGCGAAACGAACCGGCCTATACCGCGCATACAGCCCGAAAAGGGGCCGAACTGTTCGGGCTGGAGTATCCGGCTTTTGCCGCCCAAACTCAGGCGAATTTTGACCGGCTGTTCAGCAAGGCGGCAACGTACAGGGCCGCTGCATGACCGAATTGCGATTTACCATTCTGGGCTGCGGATCGTCAGGCGGCGTACCCCGGTTGGGTGGTCACTGGGGTGCTTGCGATCCTGCAAACCCCAGGAACAATCGCCGGCGCTGTTCCCTGCTTGTTGAGCGTGACGGCCCCGGCGGCAGAACCTCCGTGTTGATTGACACAACCCCGGATATGCGCAGCCAGTTGCTGGACACGGGCACCGGGCGGCTTGATGGTGTGGTCTATACCCACTCTCACGCGGATCATGTCCATGGGATCGACGACCTGCGCATGATCGTGTTCAACATGAAAACCCGCGTTCCGGTCTGGGCTGATGGTGATACCCAGAACGCTCTGCTGGGGCGGTTTGGATACGCCTTCATTCAGCCCGAAGGGTCACCTTATCCTCCGATCCTCGACCTCAAGTCCATTGACGGTCCGTTCGAAATCGAAGGGCCTGGAGGACCGATTCCGTTTCGTCCATTCAAGGTCAATCACGGCTCGATAGATTCTCTAGGTTTTCGCATGGGGCAGCTCGCCTATTTGCCGGATGTTGCCGAAATTTACGACGAGGCATGGCCTGAAATGGAAGGGTTGGAATATCTCATCATCGACGCCCTACGCCGAAGCCCACATCCCACACATGCACATCTGGAAAAAACGCTTGAGTGGATTGAGAAGCTGCAACCCAATCAGGCGATACTAACCAACATGCATATCGATCTTGACTATGCGACTGTCGATGCGGAAACGCCGGACAATATCACCCCCGCCTATGACGGTATGGTGATACATCACGCGTTTCAGACCCCTGTTTCTTTTGCATAAGATATCGCAACATGGCCGTTGCACGGGGGCCAAATGCTGCAAAGCCTGATTGACGTCATTCTTCCTGTCTTTCTTGTGATCGGCGCCGGTTACACGGCAACACGAACAGGATATTTCAAAGAATACCATGTCGACGGGCTGATGAGATTTACTCAAGGGTTCGCGATCCCATGCCTGTTGTTTCTTGCCATCGCGCATCTGGACCTCAGCGCCAGTTTCGATCCCCGGCTTGTGGCAAGTTTCTATTCTGCCGCCGCCCTGTGTTTCATCACTGGCCTTTTTGGTGCGCGCATCCTTTTCGGCCGCGAATGGGAAGACTGCGTGGCAATCGGGTTTTGTTGCCTGTTCTCTAACTCGGTTCTGCTGGGATTGCCGATTACTGAACGCGCTTATGGTCCCGAGAACCTGACAGGTAATTATGCGATTATCGCCTTCCATTCCCCCTTTTGTTACGGCGTGGGGATCACGGTGATGGAGGTTGTCCGCAATCGCGGAAACGGTGGCGCGCGCATGGCACGTTCTGTTCTGTCTGCAATGTTCAAGAACGCGCTGATCCTTGGTATTGCACTGGGGTTCGTGGTCAATCTGTCCGGTTTGACCATCCCGGCTGTGGTGGACGAAGCCCTTGGTCTTATCACTCGGGCCGCCCTGCCCGGCGCCCTGTTTGCACTGGGCGGGGTACTGGTCAAATACAAACCCGAAGGCGATCTGCGAACTATCGCCTTTGTTTGCGCAATCTCGCTGATGCTGCATCCCAGCCTAGTGTGGATATTCGGCAAGTCCACGGGGCTGCCACAGGATCTGTTCCGCTCGGGCGTGTTGAACGCGGCGATGGCGCCGGGGTTCAACGCTTATATCTTTGCAAACATGTATGGCCGCGCCAAGCGGGTGGCAGCTTCGGCTGTTCTCATTGGGACAGCCGCATCCATCCTGACTGTCTGGCTTTGGCTAACGGTTCTGGGCTAACAGTAGTGTTGACTTCGGTTCGCACAGAGGCACCTAACGCATATCGTGTCAGGAGATCCAAATGCCACATGCCATCATCGTCGCTCATGGCCAGCCGTCCGATCCGGAACCGGCCGAGGCTGCTCTGGCTGCCTTTGCGGCTACAGTCGACGCCCTGACCGAGCATGTAACGGTGCATTCAGCAACTCTGGCCGCGCCCGGCGCGTTCGAGGCTAAGCTGAACAGCCTGCCGGAGAACACGGTCATCTATCCGCTTTTCATGGCAAATGGGTGGTTTGTCACCAGCGCTTTGCCCAAGCGGTTAGGGGATCACAAAGCGCGCATCCTAGACCCATTGGGTGTTGACCCAGAGCTACCGGAAATGACCGCGCAAGCCCTGCAATCTGAGTTGTCCGAAAGAAATTGGGTAACTGCGTCGACCGATCTGGTCATTGCCGCACATGGGTCGGGGCGTAGCCGAAACCCGTCGGCCGTGGCACTGAACTTCGCATCTCAACTTGAGGAAATGCTGGTTTTCAAATCTGTCCGCGTTGGGTTTGTTGAAGAGCCGCCATCCATTTCCGATGCCGCAACCGGCACGGGGGCCCAGGCACTGTGCCTTCCGTTCTTTGCCTGCACCGGGGGGCACGCAATTGAAGACGTACCCGCCGGATTGAGCCAAGCAGGGTTCAAAGGCGTTCTGCTGCCAGTGGTTGGAGAACTGCCACCCATCCGGCACCAGATTGCCAAGCAGGTAACAAAGGCCGTTCAGCTCGCGTGATAATTTGCTGAGATCTTTGACCCGGAAACAGGCAAAACTCAGGTTTGCGCTTTGATCAGAGTGGAATACAGGCGATGGCAGGACCGGCCATCTCGCTTGGCCTGATAAAGGGCAACGTCGGCGGCGTGAAGGATGTCAGCGGCTTTGGCAACCTTGAACTGGGTGGATAAGGCCGTTCCGATACTTGCAGAGATACAGCACGGTTGGTCCTGAAACATCATGGGTTCATTCAACCTCGCGATCAGGCGATCCGCGATGGACTCCAGAGTTTCTACCCGCGTCAGGTCTTTGAAAATAATGACAAACTCATCCCCACCAACCCGCGCAACCGTATCGTCGCCACGCGTCTCTTCAAGCATGATGCGGGCCGCCTGTTGCAGAACATAATCCCCGGCTGCATGGCCCAGCCGATCATTCACGGATTTGAAGAAATCCAGATCCAGATGCATAAGGGCAAATGTAGAATTTGCCAGGATCAGATGCCCCAGCAAATGATCCATCGCGCGGCGGTTCTTCAATCCCGTCAATGTATCGGTATATGCCTGCTCTTCCGCGGCCAGCATTGCCCCCTGAAGCCTGAGATTAAGTGAACGGGACGCTTCCATCGCGGCGGATTTGGCTTCGACCAGATACAACAGCTCGATCGCCAGGTCGGTGCCGGAAAAATCCGCGCTCGTCAGGGCGTAATCCCGAACCGCATCCAAAATCGAAATACCGAATGACAGATTGATGACTGCACCGCCTGACTCGGGCAAGGGTGCGACCAGACCTTTCAGGGTCGTACGCGGTTCATCGCAAAATCTCAGATGCAGTTTGGCACCGGCCATCGACATCAACGCGGGAAGGGTGGTGACTGTTCTGGGGCGGATCATCTCGAACACGTCCAGAACCCCCAGCCCGACCAAAGGCAACTCGGGCCGCAACTTTTGCAATGTCGGGCCCGCTTGTTGAATGCATCCGCTGCGGTCCACCAACAAGAACATCGGACAAAGTGTTTCCAGAAGATCTGCCAGTTCCTGAGTATGTGTCATCTGTTCCGAGCCCCCAGATCAAAATGGCGCCCCTCGGAAAAGGCGCTTTCGACCAAAATGATTGAAATGATTTCACAACACTCCTGCCGACCCTCATGCGACAGCATCACCAACGCGCCATAATCATCGGCCATCGCGCGCAGGACCCCGACCATAACACTGGAAAATCCCGGCATATCCGGAAGGCAGCACAACTGGTATTCCGTGGCTGAAAGCTCTCTCAACTCAAGCGCAGGCAAATTCAGATCAGAAACAGCCAGTCTTACGCGATCCGTAAGATCATCAAGGGAATGAAGGAACTCGACATAGGTGACCCCCCCAAACCTGAGCAGTCGGCGCAGCCCTTCCATATTCGGGTGGGACACCAAGTATGTTCCCAGATCTTCAAGGATTTCCGCCTGTGGTCGGTTGAGATCAATACTCAGGGCCTCGAGCACACGGGTCGTCATTTCATCATCATAGATGAGCATGGCTTCAAACTCGACAAACCCCAACCGCGCACCTTCGGTCACGCGAACCCAACAGGATTGCCCATAGGTTGCGCCGACAAAAGACTGTATCGCCCGGTTGATCAGACCATGCATCGGATGCCTCAGATTGGTGTCCTTGGCACTGTGGTCTGAGAAACCTTAACAAATAGCCAAAATCCGCCCCGAGTTGCTGTGAATGCAACGGAGTATCAAACCGACACTACTCACCATGTCAGAAGTCTGTCGGCGCACCGCCTTCAGCCTTGCGGCGTTCGACAAACTCGGCCAGTTCCTCGCGGATACCATCGTCCATCGGAGGGGCCTCAAAGCTCGAGATGATCTCTTTGAACATGTGATGCGCACGCTCAGCCGTCCAGATGCCGCCTGCGGCCTCCCAGCCTTCATAGTTCTTCCAGTCGCTCAGGAAAGGCTGGTAGAAGGCCGTGGTGTAGCGGTCCTGTGTATGCTGGATTCCAAAAAAATGACCGTCATTGCCAACCGCGCGGATGGCATCCAAAGCAATCTCATCCGGCCCGGTCGCGGTCAGATCAGGGTTCATATAGCGCTGAATTTGCTGCAAAACTTCGCAATCCATAATGAATTTTTCTGGGCTCGCGATCAGGCCGCCTTCCAGCCAACCGGCGGCGTGATACACCATGTTGGTGCCTGACTGCACGGCCGCCCAGAGCGAATTCGAGGTTTCCCACACGGATTGCCCGTCTGGCACATTGGCCGCACACACACCGGATGAACGCAGCGGCAGCCCATAATATCGTGCCATCTGCCCGGTCATCTGGGTCGAGCGCATGTATTCCGGCGTCCCGAAAGCGGGTGCGCCTGATTTCATGTCCACGTTCGACGTGAACGTTCCAATTACGCAGGGAATACCAGGGCGCACATATTGGAACAGAGCGATGGCACATAAGGCTTCGGCCAGAGACTGTGCAACCGCCCCCGCCATTGTTACGGGCGCCATTGCCCCCGCCAGCGTAAA
>NZ_JBXWSG010000080.1:0-17430 GCF_059613305.1 Ruegeria sp. BHSB056
CCCGCTGTTGGTCGGTCGGACCGAGATCACATTCGATGGCGCGCTGAGCCAGAAGCAGATTGAAATCCGCGACGCGGTGATCAAAGGTCCAGCCCTTGTGGCAAGCGCCACTGCAACAATTGACGATCCGACGGATGCACTGGCCGTGGACGGAAAGGTTAGTCTGAACGTCCCGGACCTGTCACCTTTTTCAGGCCTTGCCGGGCGAGATATTGCAGGCTCGGTCATAGCGGACGTCGCTGGCAAAGGTACGGTTGGCAGCAGGGTATTTGACGTCAAAGGCAACTTGGCTGCCGATGACATCAAGTCCGGCATCAACGCGGTTGACACCCTGATCCCGGGGCGAACGAACCTGACCGTGGATGCGGTGAATGACGAGGCCGGTCTGAACATTCGCACATTCCAACTGATCGGCACCGCCCTTTCTGCGGATGCATCCGGCAAACTGGATCGCGATGCGGGCGGAGTGACCTTTTCCGCAGCACTGGATGATCTGGGGCGGCTGTCAAAATCACTCTCTGGGCCTCTGAAACTGGACGGCAACGTCGCTCCGACACAGTCCGGGCTCGAAGGAACCGCTCACTTGCTTGGGCCAGAGAGTTCTTATGCCAAAGTGGCCGGTACGGTGGACACAAATGGATCCGCCGATCTGGACTTTGATGCCAAGTTCAACCGCATCGAAAGGTTTGTGCCAGAGTTTCCCGGCACCCTTACCGCTGCGGGCAATGCAAAGCGGGACAGTGGCGTTTGGACCATCGACGCCAAGGCACAAGGTCCCGCGGACATCGTCAGCACGGTTGCAGGAACATTTGATGAAACCAGCAGCAATGCTGATATTTCTGCGCAGGGTGGCGTAAACCTGGGGATTGCGAATGCCTTTATTACACCCAGAAAAATTGAAGGATCCGCGCGTTTTGATCTGGCCCTCAAAGGCCCGGCTGATCTGGCGTCCCTAAGCGGGTCGATTACCACCTCGGGAACATCCCTAGCACTTCCCGGCGCGGGTCAGACCATCACCGGGATCAACGGACAGGTGGATCTGGCGCAAAGCCGTGCAACCATCAAACTGAACGGCGGTGTGCGGGCCGGTGGTGGCTTTACCGTCAATGGACCTGTCGATCTAACACCCCCATTCAACGCGCAGATCACGACAACAATCGACAACCTCGTCCTGACCGATCGGCTTTTGTATGAGACGACTTTGAATGGCCAGATTGCCATGACCGGCGCCTTAGCCGGGAACAGTTCGCTGGCCGGGCAGATCACCTTTGGTGAGACCAATATCAACCTCGCTGCGGCTTCGGGGGCTGTAGGTGCTGCACCAATCCCCGAGATACAGCATGTCAACGAAAGCGGTGCCAGTTTCATCACGCGCGAGCGCGCAGGTCTGGTGGCTACCGAAGACAAGGGCCAACGCACATCCAGAATAGCGCTGGACATCAACTTGCTGGCGCCCAAAGCCGTGTTCGTACGGGGGCGCGGTGTAAATGCCGAGCTGGGTGGCCGGATTTCCATTGGTGGCACCACGACCTCGGTTGTCCCATCAGGTCAGATTGAATTGATCCGTGGTAATTTCGATATTCTGGGCCGCAGGCTGGCCCTGACCAAAGGTATCGTGACCCTACAGGGTGACTTGACGCCCTACATCGAGTTTGAATCCTCCGCCAGCACCTCGGACGGCACCGCGACCATCGAAATCGCAGGGCCGCTGGATTCACCAGAGGTCAACGTGTTTTCCGATCCCGAGCGCCCGGCTGAAGAGGCACTGGCGATGCTGCTCTTTGGGAACAGGTTCTCGGAAATCTCACCGTTCCTGATTGCACAGATGGCCGCATCGCTGGCGCAACTCAGCGGTGCTGGCGGGGACGCGACCAAGGGATTACGCGACTCTACCGGTGTTGATACGATTGATGTTGGTGCGTCAGAAGGTGGCGCGGGCCGACTGGGTGCCGGGGCCTATTTGGGTGAAAACCTCTATACCGACTTCACCGTCAATACCGAAGGCAATACCGAGGTGAACCTGAACCTTGATGTCACCGACAACTTCTCGGTCAAGGGCACGGTTGACGGTCGTGGAGAAACAGGCATCGGAGTGTTCTTTTCAAAGGACTATTAGAATCGCGTCCGACCCCGGAAACTAATTTCGGCGAATTCCTATCGGTTGGCCGACCTGCGAAGCCGGTTCCAGAGATTTGTGATCCTCCACCATTTGCGCAAGACGCGCCGCTGCCCAATCCGGATAGGGCTCGGAGCGCCCGGTGCTGTGGCTGACATTCATGAAAAGCGCCTCTTGCGTCGCGCAAATCTCGTCAGTTTCTGACAAAAGCATCTGCGCGAAATAATGTCCTCTCTTGCTGTCAGCATCCAACATTCGGAACCTGAAATAAAACGATGAACCGTCTTTGACTTCCTGCACGAAATGCAGATGAGACTGCAGGATGTAAGGTCCCTGCCCCAACGCCTTGACCTGCACCTCGCCCAAACCGAGATGGTCAACCATCAGCTTTTCCAAAGCCATGTCAAAGGCGACACCGTAAAACCCAACATTCATATGGCCGTTATAGTCGATCCATTCGGGCCGTACTTCAAAGCCGCGAATTTCCACCGGCGCGGCATATGGGCCATCATGCCCGCCAAGAGGTGTCATAGTCGGCTGCATCTGGCCCCCTTTACTGTGCGTCTTGTTCGTCAAATATTGCAACGGCCCGGACAAATCCGGCAGAGGCCCCTTTTATCTTGAAAGGGAAACAGGAAATCTCGAACCCTGTGGGCGGCAAATCTTCCAGATTGGTCAGTTTTTCCAAGTGGCAATAGCCGATATCCATCGACGCACGGTGGCCTTCCCAGATTATAGATGGATCTCGGGTCTCAGCGTATTCCTGAGCGGTGAGCGGAAACGGTGCATCCCAGCTCCAGGCGTCAGTGCCGGTGACACGCACGCCACGTTCAGTCAGAAAAAGCGTCGCTTCGCGCCCCATTCCACATCCTCTGACCAGATAATCCGGCGCGCCATAACGTGTCCCTGCAGCAGTGTTGACCACGACGATATCCAACGGGCAAAGACCGTGCCCGATGCGCTTCAATTCGGCTTCGACATCTGCCGCGGTAACGACATACCCATCCTCGAAGTGCCGAAAGTCCAGCTTGACGCCAGGGTTCATGCACCATTCCAACGGCACTTCGTCGATGGTTATCGCCCGTTCACCTTTGTTCATCGTGGAATGATGGTGATACGGCGCATCCAGATGCGTGCCGTTGTGGGTCGCGATCTGCAACCGTTCGATTGCCCATCCTTCACCGTTCGGCAAGTCTTGCCGTTCCAGGCCCGGAAAGAATGACATGACCTGTTCTGCCGTCTGGTCATGGGTCAGATATTCGATTTGCGGCAACATGATTGGCGGGTCAGACACGATCCCGGTTTCCAACGGAACGGACAGATCGACGAAACGACGTGCCATAAAAAATTCCTCCACCATATTCCCAAACAAGGTTGGTCGAGCACAAGCGTCTGTCAAGAAAAGAAAAAGGCGACCTGTCTGGCCGCCTTCTTTGCTTGATATGTGTTGATCTTACTCAGCCGCAACTGCGCTTTCGATCTTTTCGACGCGAATGGCCGAGAATTTGAACTCGGGGATTTTGCCATAAGGGTCGATGGCCGAATTGGTCAGGATGTTCGCCGCCGCCTCAACATAGGCAAACGGGATGAACACCATATCCTCGGCAATCGCCCGGTCCGCGCGGACCATGATCTCAATCGAACCACGGCGTGTGGTCAGGCGGATCATGTCGCCTGGTTCGATTCCCATCAGCTTGAGCGTACGTGGATTCATCGAACAATTCGCCTCGGGCTCAACCGCGTCCAGAACATTGGACCGGCGGGTCATCGAGCCAGTGTGCCAATGTTCCAGCTGACGGCCAGTGGTGGCGATCATCGGGTATTCGTCGTCCGGAGCCTCATCCGGCGGAATGACGCTGGCGGGGGTGAACTTCGCCTTGCCGCCCGAGCGGGGGAAACCATCCCCGAACACGATGGCCTGACCCGGATCGGTTTCGCTGAGCGACGGGTAGGTAATCGTCTCGGTCTCCAGACGCTCCCACGTGATGTTGTCAAGCGACGCCATGGTCAGTTTCATCTCGGTAAAGACCTGCGACACATCGGTGTAGTCCCAGTTCAACCCGATGCGCTGTGCCAGCTCGACTGTTATCTTCCAATCTTCGCGCGCTTCACCCGGGGGGGTAACGGCAGGCCGTACACGCTGTACCTGGCGGTTGGTGTTCGACACAGTGCCGTTCTTTTCATAGAGCGCCGAGGCAGGCAGGATGATATCGGCATAGTTCGCCGTCTCGGTCAGGAAGATGTCCTGCACGAT
This sequence comes from Ruegeria sp. BHSB056, assembly GCF_059613305.1. NCBI lineage: Bacteria > Pseudomonadati > Pseudomonadota > Alphaproteobacteria > Rhodobacterales > Roseobacteraceae > Ruegeria > Ruegeria sp. BHSB056. The sequence goes on from NZ_JBXWSG010000080.1 coordinate 4,371, forward strand.
CATCAGATCCAGCTTGGCCAGCGCCGCGCGGGCGTGGTTCACATCCGGGTCGGACATGGCCGGGTTTTCACCCTGAATATACATGCCCTTGATGTTGCCCGCATATGCCTGATCGATGATCTCAGTCACGGTCAGACCTTTCTCGTTCGAGAAGTCATCCGAATGCCAGACATCATTGAATCTGGCGCGAACGCGGTCGTCTGTCACCGACTGATAGTCTGGTAGGAACATCGGGATCAGTCCGGCGTCTGATGCACCCTGCACGTTGTTTTGCCCCCGCAGCGGGTGCAGGCCCGCGCCGGGTTTGCCAACATTTCCGGTCATCAAGGCCAGCGAGATCAGGCAGCGCGAGTTGTCGGTGCCGTGGATGTGCTGGCTGACGCCCATGCCCCAGAAGATCAGGCCCGCTTTGGCCTGCGCAAAGGTGCGGGCGACCCGGCGCAGCTGGTCCGGTTCAATACCACAGATCGGTGCCATCGCTTCGGGCGTGAAGGCGCGCAGGTGCTCTTTCTCGGCCTCCCAGTTCTCGGTCCAGCGATGGATGTACTGGCTGTCATACAGCTCTTCCTCGACGATCACGTTCATGATCGCGTTCAGCATCGAGACATCCGCCCCCGGACGGAACTGAAGCATTTCGTCGGCAAACTTGCGCATACCAACGCCGCGTGGGTCCATCACGATCAGCTTGCCTCCGCGCTTGGCGAACTGCTTGAAATAGGTCGCCGCGACAGGGTGGTTCTCGATCGGGTTCGAGCCGATGATGATCGCCACATCGGCATTCACGATCTCGTTGAAGGTCGCAGTCACCGCGCCCGAACCTACATTCTCGATCAGCGCCGCAACGGATGAAGCGTGGCACAGACGGGTGCAGTGATCGACGTTGTTGTGCTTGAAGCCCTGACGGATGAACTTCTGGAACAGGTACGCCTCTTCGTTGGTGCATTTGGCCGAACCGAAGCCCGCAACCGAACGTGGGTCTTCGGCACGCAGGTCCATCAGCTTGGTCGCGGCCAAGTCCATCGCTTCTTCCCAGGTCGCCTCGCGGAAATGGCTCGACAGGTTACCCGGATCAACGTTCAGCCCCTTGGCAGGCGCATCCTCGCGCCGGATCAAAGGTTTGGTCAGGCGGTGCGGGTGGTGGATGTAGTCAAAGCCAAAGCGACCTTTGACACACAAACGACCTTCGTTTGCGGGGCCATTGATGCCCTCGACATATTTCACCTTGCCGTCCTTGACCTTCAGCGACACTTTGCAGCCCACACCGCAGAAGGGGCAAACGCTTTCGGTTTCGCTGTCGTAGTCCTTGCTGTCCCCCTGCTGCTGGTCGTCCAGCACGGTGGCCGGCATCAGCGCACCGGTCGGGCAGGCCTGAACACATTCACCACAGGCCACGCAAGTTGACGCGCCCATCGGGTCGTTCTGGTCGAACACCACCTGCGCGGTATGACCGCGACCAGCCATGCCGATCACGTCATTCACCTGCACTTCGCGGCAGGCCCGAACACAAAGATTGCAGTTGATGCAGGCATCCAGATTGACCCGCATCGCCACATGGCTGTCATCCAGCAGCGGGATTTTCTCGGCCTCTTTCGCAGGAAATCGGCTGTCGCTGACATCGTTCAGCTTGGCCATATCCCAGAAATGGCTGGATACGTCATGCGGCTGCTCGGGCTGGTCGGCCACGAGCAATTCCATCACCATGGCGCGCGATTTCTCGGCGCGGTCGGTATCGGTCTTGACCACCATCCCGTCAGCCGCCGGGCGGATGCATGAGGCGACCAGCGTGCGCTCGCCCTCCACCTCGACCATGCAGGCGCGGCAGTTGCCATCGGGGCGGTATCCCGGCGCAGGCTTGTGGCACAGGTGCGGGATCACCAGGCCCCGGCCATTGGCTGCTTCCCAGATCGTGGTGCCCTCGGGCACAGTGACGTCATCGCCGTTCAGGTTGAAGGTGACGGTCTTGGTTGGGCTTGCGTCAAGCATGGCTCTGTCTCCCTCAGATTTCGTCAGCGAAATGTTTCATGACCAGGCGGATCGGATTCGGGGCCGCCTGCCCCAGACCGCAGATCGAGGCATCGCCCATGACCTGACACAGATCCTCCAACAGATCGGTGTCCCACTTGTCGGCCTGCATCAGCTTGACCGCCTTTTCGCAGCCTGCCCGGCAGGGTGTGCACTGACCACAGCTTTCATCCTCAAAGAACCGCAGCATGTTAAGCGCGGCATCGCGGGCGGTGTCCTGATCGGACAGAACCACAACGGCGGCAGACCCGATGAAGGTGCCAAGCGGCTGAAGCGTGTCGAAGTCGAGCGGGACGTCGTCAATGCTTGAGGGGAGAAGACCAGACGACGGCCCGCCCGGTTGATACGCCTTGAACACATGGCCATCAGCCATGCCGCCGGCGGCATCAATCACATCAAGAATGGTCGAACCTGCGGGCAGCAGGTAAACGCCTGGCTTCGCCACACGCCCCGAGACCGAATAGCTGCGCAGGCCCTTGCGGCCGTTCTTTTCAACAGAGTTCAGAATCTGCGGCCCTTCGCGGCAGATTTTTGAGACCCAATACAGCGTCTCGACATTGTGCACCAAGGTCGGACGGTTAAAGACCCCAACCTGCGCCACGAACGGAGGACGGTGGCGTGGCAGGCCCTTCTTGCCCTCGATCGATTCGATCATCGCGGATTCTTCACCGCAGATATAAGCGCCAGCACCCCGGCGCAGGTCGATGTAACCCTTTGCGACGATACCGGCATCTTCCAATGCCGCAATCTCACGACGCAAAATACCCAGCACTGCCGGGTATTCGTCGCGCATGTAAATGAAACAGGTCTCGGCCTCGACCGCCCATGCCGCGATCAGCATACCTTCCAAGAAGACATGCGGTGTGCGCTCCAGGTAATAGCGGTCTTTGAACGTGCCGGGTTCACCCTCGTCGCCGTTGACAGCCAAATAGCGCGGGCCTTCGTTCATGCGAACAAAGCCCCATTTCTTGCCCGACGGGAAGCCAGCGCCGCCCAGACCACGCAGGCCCGAGGACAGGACGTCTTCTTGCACCTGTTCCCAATCACCGCCGTCGCGCAGCTCTATAAGCTTGGCGTAACCGCCTTCGGCCTCATAGGCCGTGAAGGTCTCATAGTCGGGCAGATGCGCATGGGTGTCCCCTGATGCAATCGCCGACTGCACCTTTTCGGGGGTCGCATGATCAATGTGATTGTGGCCAATCTCCAATACCGGGGCGGTATCGCAACGCCCCATGCAGGGCGCGCGAACAACGCGAACTTCGGCAGGGTCCAAACCGCCTTCCAGTGCCTGCTGCAACTGCTGGGCACCGGCCATTTCGCAGGAGAGGGAATCACAAACCCGGATGGTCAAAGCGGGAGGAGGTGTCTCGCCTTCTTTCACCACATCGAAATGGGCATAGAAAGTCGCGGTCTCGTAGATCTCGGCCTGACCGATCCGCATCTCGACGGCCAATGCCGCGATATGGTCGGCGCTGATATGGCCGTGTTCGTCCTGAATCAAATGCAGGAATTCGATCAACAGATCACGGCGGCGCGGGCGATCGCCCAGCAGGCGTGTGATTTCAGCCTGCGCCTCATCCGTGAACTGACGGCCCTTGGGTGTGTGCCGCCCCTTGCCTTTACCTGACTTCCAGACGCCCTTGGGTGTGCCTGATGGCTTGGTATCTAATGGTGCCATGATGCCCTCCGATTGAGGTTCCGTCTCTCATCAGGCAAACATATCGTCAAATCGCTTTTGGCAATCGCACGATAACGACACCTTATCACCGCAAAGAGGTCACCACATCCCGCAAAGCCTTGACCGTCGGCAATTCGGGGTCCCGGTTAAGGGTCGCCAGACAAATCGGTTTGCTGACAACAGGTTCGATCAGCGGCAACACTTTCGTTCCCTTCAAATCGCCCAGCGCGCGCACCAGAACCCGAGGGACAACCGTCGCCGCCAGCCCCTCACGCACCATGACCATCGAAGCCGTGAAACCGCTGGTTTCGGCCACGATGTCAGGGTGCAGCCCCTGTTCGGCAAACACCCGGTCCAGAATACGCCGGTTCTGCATCTGCGGCTCTAAAAGGCTGAGCGGAAATTCTGCGACCTGCGCCCACGGAATCGGGCCGCTTTGGTCCGTCAGATGCGTGGGCACCAACAACACATAGGTTTCCTCATAAAGGGGCTGAACCTGCCGGAAATCGGTGCCGATACTGTCACCATAGGTTACTCCAGCATCAAGGCTGCCTTCGTCCAGTCGATGCTGAATTGCAGTGGCTGACATGGTTTCAATGCGTGTAACGATACGAGGATGCGCGTCACGCAGCCTTTTGACCAACCGTCCCGTGAAGGCGATTGCGGTCGGGATCACGCCGAGGATCAGTGTGCCCGTAATCTCTCCCTTTGCAGCAAGCACCTGCTGTTCCAGCGCCTTGGTGTCGTCCAGAATACGCCGCGCCCGCTGGACGATCATCTCGCCCTCTTCGGTCAGGCCCTGAAACCGGTTGGCGCGGCGGACGATGGAGACACCCAAACGATCCTCAAGATTGCGGATGCGCATAGAAAACGCAGGCTGTGAAATCCCGCACTCCTCGGCCGCCTTGGCAAAATGCCGATGCCGCGCCAAGGCGCTGAGGAGTTGAAGGTCGCGGATTTCGATCAAGGAAAGCTCCAATGCTGCGGATAAGGCAGGATACCCCGCTCACCCGACAGGAACAGCCCAATTGATCAGGTATTAAACAAAAAGTGCATCACATCGCCGTCCTTGACTATATAGCCCTTACCCTCTGCCCGCATCTTTCCCGCCTCTTTCGCGCCCTGCTCGCCATTTGCGGCGACATAGTCGTCATAGGCGATGGTCTCGGCGCGAATGAAACCCTTTTCGAAATCGCCATGGATCACACCGGCGGCCTGCGGAGCGGCGGTGCCAGTGCGGATGGTCCAGGCGCGGGCCTCTTTCGGGCCGACCGTGAAATAGGTTTCCAGCTTCAGCAGATCGTAGCCGGCGCGGATCAGACGGTCGAGGCCGGGCTCTTCTAATCCCATCTCCTCAAGGAACATCTGGGCTTCGTCCTCATCCAGCAGGCTTATCTCTTCTTCGATCTTGGCACTGATGATGACATGGGCATTGCCCTGCGCGGCGGCCATTTCGGCCACGCGGGCAGAGTATTCGTTGCCTTGTGCGGCGTCCTCCTCGGACACGTTGCAGACGTAGAGAACCGGTTTGGTGGTCAGCAGTTGCAACATCTTCCAAGCCTTGGCGTCCTCGTCGCTGACTTCGACCAGACGTGCGGGCTTGCCGCTTTCCAGCATGGCCTGCGCCTCGGTCAACAGGCGATCTTGCTGCTGTGCCTCTTTGTCGTTGCCCTTCAGCTTGCGCACCAGATTGGCCCGGCGCTTTTCGATGCTTTCTAAATCGGCCAGCATCAGCTCGGTTTCGATCGTGTCAGCGTCCGCAACCGGATCAACGCGACCATCGACATGTGTCACGTCGCCGTCTTCGAAACAGCGCAGCACATGGGCAATCGCATCCGTTTCGCGAATATTCGCCAGAAACTGGTTGCCCAGCCCTTCGCCCTTTGACGCGCCTTTCACCAGACCCGCGATATCCACAAAAGTCATACGCGTTGGGATAATCTGTTTTGAGGACGCAATCGCCGCCAGCCTGTCGAGACGGGCGTCGGGAACCGCGACATCCCCGACATTGGGTTCAATGGTGCAGAACGGGAAGTTCGCGGCCTGCGCAGCTGCGGTTTTGGTCAACGCATTGAACAGGGTCGACTTGCCGACATTCGGTAGACCCACGATTCCCATCTTAAAGCCCATCACGGCCTCCTGCATAGAATACGATCGCAGCTTCTATGCAGGTCCGCCTAGATGCGCAAGGGATTGCTGGCGGCACCTTTGCCGAGTCCATTTCGCCACATCACAAAATTGTTTGGAAAATGTGTTCTTGTCTAAATTGAAAAACGGCGCCTACGATAACCAGTTAATATCGCACGATCACTTTTTGTTAGCGGAACCCGATGAAACACTTTTTTCTTGTAACCGTAATGGCGGCAACGGCCTGCGCGTCAGCCCAGGCACAGACCATTGTTTTTGGCGCTGGATACGCTGATTATTCCGAAGACACGTCCGAGGATCAGGGCCTGATCTCGATTGAATACCACCATGCACCATTTCATCAGGCCACGCGGTTTCGCGCCGGTTGGGGTGCGGCCCTAACTGTAGATGAAGATGGTGACACGCATATCGGCGCGGGCCTGATCGGGCAGTATGCGCTGAGCGATCGCTGGTTCGTGGAAGGCAGTGTAATGCCCGGCTACTATAATGCCAGCAACGACCTGAATGATCTTGGGGGCGATTTTCAGATTCGCAGCCTTTTGGGTCTTGGCTATAATCTGAACAATGGCAACAGCGTGTCTGTCGCGCTTACCCATAAATCCAACGCCAGTACCAATGACGAAAACCCGGGCGTGAATGCCCTGCTGGTACGCTATCATCTGGGCTTCTGATCCATTCCTGTCTGGGCGGGATTGATTTTCGGTCAAAGTTTCTGCACATCAGGTCGAAACCCGAGTGCAAGGACATCCGATGACCCGTATCGACGCCAAGTTCGCCGCCCTGAAAGCTGAAGGCAAGAAGGCCTTTGTCGCCTATGTCATGGCCGGGGATCCCGACTATGACACTTCGCTTGAAGTGGTCAAAGGCCTGCCAGGCGCTGGCGTGGATGTTATCGAGCTGGGCCTGCCCTTTACCGACCCGATGGCCGACGGCCCTACTATTCAGGCTGCGGGCCAACGTGCGCTTGAGCGGGGCATGACCTTGCAACGCACATTGGATCTGGCACGAACGTTTCGGGAAACAGACGATACAACCCCCATTGTCCTGATGGGGTATTACAACCCGATCTACAGCTGCGGTGTCGACGCGTTTCTGGCCGATGCAAAAGCAGCTGGTATTGACGGGTTGATCGTGGTGGACCTTCCCCCTGAGGAGGACGCAGAACTCTGTCTGCCCGCGCAAGCGGCGGGTCTGAATTTTATTCGCCTGGCGACCCCGACCACGGATGACAAACGCCTGCCACGTGTTCTGCAAAACACTTCGGGCTTTGTTTATTATGTCTCGATCACCGGGATCACTGGCGCAGCCGAGGCAGAAGCAACCGATGTTGGCCCCGAGGTTGCCCGCATCAAGGCCGCGACCGATCTGCCGGTAATCGTGGGGTTCGGGATCAACACGCCCGAGAAATCGCGCAATATTGCCTCGGTGTCGGACGGCGCGGTGGTCGGGTCAGCGATCGTCAGCCAGATCGGCGCTGGTAAACCTGTGACCGACGTGCTGACCTTTGTAAAATCTCTTTCGGATGGCGCGCACAGCGCCTGATTTCGCAGCCAACATGCGAGAATTGTGACCCGTCGCGGATACCGCGGCGGGTTTTTTGTGACCCTTCACTGTGACGCCAAGACATTGCAGCCTTGGGAATGAATTGGTAAAGAAAACTAACCAATGTACACGGAGCCCTGTTTTCATGCCTGTGATCACCAATATCGAAGACCTCAAACGCATATATGAACGCCGCGTGCCCCGTATGTTCTATGACTACGCCGAAAGCGGCAGCTGGACAGAACAGACTTTTCGCGAAAACACGACCGATTTTGAAAAAATACGCCTTCGCCAAAGGGTTGCGGTAGATATGTCCGGTCGGTCGACATCTTCGCAAATGATTGGCGAAGACGTTTCAATGCCCGTGGCGCTTGCCCCGGTCGGGTTGACGGGGATGCAACATGCAGACGGAGAGATGAAGGCCGCCAAAGCCGCCGAGGAATTTGGTGTACCCTTTACGCTGTCCACCATGTCCATCAACTCGATCGAAGATGTGGCCGGGTATACCGACAAGCCCTTCTGGTTTCAGCTATATACGATGAAGGACACGGACTACATCAATCGCCTGATCCAGCGGGCAAAAGACGCAAAATGCTCCGCGCTGGTGATTACACTCGACCTGCAAATTCTGGGCCAACGGCACAAAGATCTGAAAAACGGTCTGTCGGCCCCGCCCAAATTGACGGCAAAAACCATCGCCAACCTGATGACCAAATGGGCCTGGGGCATTGAAATGCTGCAGGCCAAGCGGCGCGAGTTCGGCAATATCGTGGGGCATGTGCATGGTATTTCGGACGCGTCTTCATTGGGGGCCTGGACCGCAGAACAGTTTGACCCCAGCCTGGACTGGTCCAAGGTTGAAAAACTGATGGAGCAATGGGGCGGGAAAGTCATCCTCAAGGGCATCCTTGATGCGGATGACGCGAGGATGGCCGCCAAGCTGGGTGCCGATGCGATTGTTGTGTCAAATCATGGAGGGCGTCAGCTTGATGGCGCGCTGAGCTCAATTCGTGTCCTGCCCGAGATCATGGATGCGGTCGGAGGCGATATCGAGGTGCATCTGGACAGCGGTATCCGATCCGGGCAGGACGTGCTCAAAGCCTTAGCACTTGGGGCCAAAGGGACCTATGTCGGCCGCGCGTTTGTGTATGGTCTGGGTGCCATGGGTCAGAAAGGTGTCACTACGGCGCTTGAGCTGATCCAGAGGGAGCTTGATACGACAATGGCGCTTTGTGGTGAGAAAAACGTGGCCGCGTTGGGGCGTCACAATCTGCTGATACCTGAAAACTTCGGGGGCCGCTGGCAAGCATAAGCGATGTTTCACAAGGGGGCTCTGCCCCCGACGCCCGTTCCGGGCGCCTTCTCCGGGATATTTTTGGCCAGATGAAGCTGGGGATCCTTCAGTCGTTCGCCAGATAAATACTCCAGGACAGGCGATAGAACCCAACCGAACGGCATGGCAAGAAATACCTCTTTCCAAATCGGGTGAATCAAGCTAAGGACGCGGCTTCACGCGGGTATACAGCCTTGGAGGATGCCCGCCCTAACAATGGAGAATATATCATGGCTGGTGAGATTCCTGATCTCGTAGCTCTGGAACGGACGGGGACAGGCAAGGGCGCCGCTCGTCAGGCACGCCGCGACGGCATGGTTCCGGGCATCGTATTTGGTGGCGACAAAGATCCGCTGCCAATTCAGATCCCTTTCAACGTCCTGTTCAAGCGCCTGAAAGCGGGCCGGTTCAAGTCGACTTTGTGGAACCTCAAGGTTGAAGGTCACGAAGATGTCCGCGTTATCTGCCGCGACGTTCAGCGTGACGTTGTCAAAGACCTGCCGACCCATCTGGACCTGATGCGTCTGCGTCGGACCACCAAGATCGCGCTGTTCATTCCCGTTGAGTTCATCAATGAGGATGCAGCCCCTGGCATTAAGAAGGGTGGCGTTCTGACGGTTGTCCGCCCGGAAGTGGAACTGATGTGCACCGCCGGCGACATTCCCGAGAAGATCACGGTTGATCTGACCGGCCTGAACATCAACGACGTTGTGACCATTTCGTCGGTTGATCTGCCTGAGGGCACCAAACCGACCATCGACCGTGACTTTGTGATTGCCAACATCTCGGCGCCGACTGGCCTGTCCACAAGCGACGAAGATGAAGAAGTTGAAGTTGCAGCCGATGAAGTCGAAGTTGTCGGCAAAGAAGAAGAATAAGTTAGGAATAGAATTTCCGACTTTGAAACGGGGCTCGGGTGAGCCCCGTTTTTTTTGGGACCCGACATTCACGCGCGACTGGATTTCCTGACGTTTTCCGGGCATGAAATGTCTTTGAAGTGGCAAAGGCAGAACAGAAACATGAAGCTGTTTGTTGGATTGGGAAACCCGGGTCAGAAATACGCCCGGAACCGGCACAATATCGGGTTCATGGCCCTGGACCGGATCGCTGCAGATCACGGGTTTGGCCCCTGGAAGTCGAAGTTTCAGGCCGAGATATCGGAAGGTCGGCTTGGCACTGAGAAAGTCCTTTTGTTGAAACCGCAGACCTACATGAACCGATCGGGTCAATCCGTGGGTGAGGCGATGCGGTTTTACAAGCTGGAGTCCACCGACGTTGTTGTATTTCATGACGAATTGGACCTTGCCCCGGGCAAATTGCGCGTCAAGGCAGGGGGCGGGCACGCCGGGCATAACGGACTGCGCTCGATCCATGAGCATATCGGGGCGGCATATGACCGTGTACGCCTTGGGATCGGGCATCCGGGCCGCAAGGAAATGGTTTCGGGGTACGTGCTCAGTGATTTCGCGAAATCCGAAACCAGTTGGCTGGACGACGTTCTTCGGGGTGTTTCGGACGGGGCACCCTACCTGGCACAGGACGAGGGCGGCAAGTTCATGAATGCAGTTGCATTGCGCACTGCCCCGCCGCGATCATCAAAAACCGCTGCACCTAAAGCCGACACACCTTCAACGCCCGCACCCGACACCGAGGATGACGACCGGTCTGCCATGCAGAAGCTTTTGGACAAATTCAGGTAGCACCCCGGCCTCTTTCCGTTACGTAGAGGTTGCAGAATGCAACCTCCCGCGTTCCAATACCGGCCAACTAGGGAGGCAATGCGATGAAATCCATATTGAAGTGGGTGCTGCGCATCGTACTGGCGCTGGTTCTGGCCGCCACTGCCGTCGGGCTGTGGAAGCGCGAAGAGTTGCAGCGCCTATTGGCCGTAAACTCGTTATTTTCGGAAGAGAAGATCGTTCACAATTTCTCGCATATGGACGAGGCTTTTCTGACCGTAAACCTGCCGCGCGGAGACGCGCCAACCTGGGACCTGCCTTATGGCGAAGGATTCGACTTGCCGGAAGGAACCGACAGCTGGATCGATGAACGATCGGTCACGTCGTTGCTGGTCATGCAGAACGGCAAGATCAGATTCGAGGAATATTATCTTGGCACCGGGCCGGATGACCGGAGGATTTCTTGGTCGGTCGCCAAAAGCTATCTTTCGGCGCTTTTCGGTATCCTGCTGCAAGAGGGCGCAATCGGGTCGTTGGATGACCCGGTCGTCAAATATGCGCCCAAACTGAAAGGCAGCGCGTATGAAACCGCGTCGATCCGCAACGTGCTGAACATGGCAAGCGGCGTGACGTTTGATGAAGATTATCTCGACCCAAATTCCGACATCAATCGGATGGGGCGTGTGGTTGCCCTGGGTGGTGAGCTGGACGATTTCGCAGCCTCGCTGCAAGACAGCTTTGCGACGCCGGGTGAAACCTGGCAATACGTCTCGATCGACACCCATGTTCTGGGCATGGTGATACGCGGTGCGACCGGGCGGAATGTGGCAGACCTTCTGACGGAAAAGATCCTTCAACCGTTGGGGCTGGAGCGGAACGGATACTACATCACTGATGGTGCAGGGGTCGCTTTTGTTTTGGGGGGCCTCAACTTTACTACGCGCGATTTCGCCCGGTTCGGACAAATGATCCTGCAGGACGGCATCGCGAATGGAAAACAACTGGTTCCTGCCGAATGGATTTTCGAAGCCACCCAACCCAGCGCACCGACCGCACAAGGAGAGATCGGGTACGGGTATCAATGGTGGATTCCCCGCGGCGCGCATGAAGGAGAGTTTCTGGCCCGTGGCGTCTATGGGCAATACATCTATTTCAACCAGCCCAGGGGCGTTCTGCTTGTGTCCACTGGTGCAGACAGGCTATTTCGTGAACCCGGCGTGAATGATCTTAACATCGAAATGTTCCGCAAGATTGCGGAAAGTCTGTAAGATGCCATTATGCAGAAACAAGAAAGTATCAATGTACTGGGTGGCGTTCTGGCCCCGTGCTCTCGCGACCCTTTGACGGGGTTCTTCCGGGATGGCGCGTGCAATACCTGCCCCGAGGATCAGGGCAGTCATACCGTCTGCGCCGTGATGACGGCCGAGTTTCTGGCGTTCTCAAAATATGTCGGCAATGATCTGAGCACGGCACGACCCGAATTCGACTTTCCAGGCCTTCGCCCCGGCGACAGTTGGTGTTTATGCGCCAGCCGGTTTTTGCAAGCTCATGACGAAGGATGTGCACCGCAGGTTCATCTGGAGGCGACACATCAACGCGCGCTTGAGATCGTACCACTCGACATTTTGCTTCAAAATAAGGCAAAGACCTAAAGGACCCCCTAAGGGGCGCATAGCTGATTCAGAATGCCATTTGCCAGATCAGGCTGACACTGTAGTTTTCAAAACCGCTTTCGCCGATACCGTCATAGAACAGGTTTGCAGCCAGAAGGCTGTCGTTTTCCAGCCGATAGTCAAAACCCAGATCAGCGCGGGCGCGGGCGGTATCCCCTATCGGTGTCACGCCAGGAACAGTGCCTGAGCCGGATGTTGTGCTCCAGATACCAGACAAACCACCGGTCAGCATCATCTGACCACGCGACACCTGGATTGGGTGACTGAAATCCATACCCAACCGTGCAGTGGTAAGGCTGAAATCCTGCTGTGGGATCAGGTTGCCCAGACTATCGGTATAAGCCTCCTGATCGTCGCTGGCATAGCTAACATCCAGCAGCGGCATAAGCGTCAGGTCACCGCGCTTGAACTCTCCGGTTACGCGCGACTGGATCAGCCAGCGTTCACTATCGAAACTGTCGGTATAGGTGCCCAGTGGAGAAATATCGTTATCAGCCTGACCGTACAGAACGCGCCCTTCGAAAAACACCGGCTGGCTGGGCAGTTTGGCGACGACATAAGGTCCGACCAGCCACCCTGTGCCATCCACGCTGGCCGGGCCGTTTTCGGTTTCGGCATAGTCGATCTGCAACATGGCGCCGATCAGAAGGTTCGAGTTCACCCAGCCATGCGCCCCCACCACGGCCAAGGCATAAGAACTGTCGTAATCGTTTTGAGAGCTCCAGTTCCCGGACAGATTGAACCAGACCGGGTGGGTTGGGTCACTTGCAAATTTCAGAAACCCCGATCCTTGCGTTACCGACGAGTCCAGCGCACCTGATCCTGATTGCTGAAGAAACTGCGTCAGCTCTGGCTGATTGGTCACGAGGCTGTTGGCCCGGGCGTTCTGAAAGGCCTGCACCAGTCGCTGTGTGTCCGTTACACCCTGTTGTGTGCTGACCCTGTTGGACGCAAGGTTCAGGTTCCCGGCGGCATCCGAAAAAAC
>NZ_JBXWSG010000081.1:0-16847 GCF_059613305.1 Ruegeria sp. BHSB056
ATTGACGTAAATGTTCGTGTCCGATCCCAGATGTTCAACAACATCCGCCACGGCCGACAGATCACCGGCACCGTTGTCCACAACATCGATATGTTCCGGCCTTACACCCAGTTCTTTCGCCTGAGCGGTAAGGGGTTGATCGAGCATCCTGATTTCAACCCCATTCCCGACATTCACACCTGTTTCGGTTCCCAGAGCGGGCACAACATTCATGGTGGGTGAGCCGATAAATTGCGCAACAAACTTGTTGGCCGGTCTTTCATAAAGCTCGAGCGGGCTGCCGACTTGCTGGATATCCCCTGCGTTCAGAACAACGATCCGATCTGCCAGCGTCAACGCTTCGACTTGATCATGGGTCACATAGATCATGGTCGCACCTAGTTTTTGATGCAGCCGCGCAATCTCCAGCCGCATCTCGACACGCAAAGCCGCGTCAAGGTTTGACAAAGGCTCGTCAAACAGAAAGGCGCGTGGGTCCCGGATGATGGCCCGCCCCATGGCAACCCGCTGACGTTGACCACCCGAAAGGGCCTTGGGCAAGCGATCCGTCAATTTGGTCAACCCCAGCGTCTCTGCCGCCTGGGCGACCTTTGATATGCGTTCAGCCACCGGAGCTTTGCGGATTTCCATCGAAAAACCCATGTTCCGCGCAACATCCATATGCGGGTAAAGCGCATACGATTGAAATACCATCGCGATGTCCCGATCTCTTGGCCTCACATCGTTCATACGCTCGCCATCGATCAGAAAGTCGCCGCTTGATATCGGTTCAAGACCAGCAACCATGCGCAGCAAAGTGGACTTGCCGCAGCCTGACGGGCCGACCAGAACGATGAACTCACCATCCTGAATTTCAAGGTTGATGTTGCGCAGGACCTCAACGGATCCATAGCGTTTTGCAACGTCACGAAGTTCGATACGTGCCATGATCTGGCCTCCTATCCTTTGACCGCGCCGGACGTGAGGCCCTGCACGAGATAGCGTTGAATGAAGATGAAAAAGAGGCAACTGGGGATCAGTGCCAGCACGCCGGCCGCCATCATTTGCCCCCAATCGACCGAGAATTTGGAAACAAATGTCAACAAGCCAACCGGGAATGTCATCGCGTCGTTCTTTGAAATCAGCATCAACGCAAACAACAGCTCGGACCATGCGGCAGTAAAGACAAATCCAAGCGTCGCCCCGAGACCGGGCAATGTCAGTGGGAACACCACTTTGCGCAGCGCCTGAAACCGCGTACAGCCATCCATCATCGCCGCGTCTTCCAGATCTATGGGAATGCCATCAAAGAAAGACTGCATCAGGAAAGTAGCAAAAGGGATGTTGAACGCAGTATAGACAACGATCAGACTTGTCAGCGAATTCAGCAGTCCGAGGTCGGCAACAATCTTATAGATCGGTGCAATGATCATCAGAAGCGGGAACATCTGGGTGATAAGCATCAAGGCAATGATGATGCGTTTGCCCGCGAAAACGAAGCGCGAAAAGGCATAGCCCGCCCCAGCCGCAAACAGAGTAGTAAAGAACGCAGCCCCCAGCGACACCACAAGAGAGTTCCGGAAATAGGCCACAAAGTCGGTCTGAAAAATGACCGTCTTGAAATTTGAAAAGGTGACCTCGCTTGGAAACAGCCGGGTGCCCTCTGAAAAGATCAGCGCGTCCGGGGTCAACCCGATCTTGAGCAACCAATAAAGCGGGAACAACGCAAAGATCAGATAGAACGCAAGTGCCGCGTATTTGCCCACAACCAGCAGGGGGTTGGGTTTCCTGACAGCTGACATGGCCAACTCCTCAAATCTTGACCAGCTTCTTGCGAAGCCAGAGCAGGATAACGGCATAGATCAGAAGGATCAGCAGCAGCGCCACAGCAATGGTTGACGCGTAACCGAAGTCCAATTTGCGAAAAGCGGTGGTGAAGATATAGGTCGACAGGATTTGCGTCGAATTCGCAGGCCCGCCACCGGTCATCACATAGATCAGGTCGGCAAAGTTGGCGATCCAGATTGTCCGCAGCATCACGGTGATCGCGATCATCGGAGCAAGAAACGGCAACGTGATCTTGGTGAAGGTCTGCCAGGGGGTCGCGCCATCGACTTCTGCGGCCTCATAAAGCTCATCGGGTATTGATTGCAAAGCCGCCAGCAGCGTGATCGCAAAGAACGGCACGCCGAACCAGATATTTGCCGTGATCGGACCCCACATGGCAAGCTTGGGGTCGCCAAGGATATTGTAGGGCTCTGACAGAATGCCAAGCGCGGCCAGCCAATGCGGCAGCGGGCCGATGACAGGGTTAAAAAGCCACGCCCAAGTCAGCGCGGAAAGGAAGGTCGGGACAGCCCAGGGTAGGAAAACAAGCGCCTGAAAAAGTTTCTTTCCAAAGAACTGCGTATTCAAAAGCATAGCAAGGCCAAGGCCAAGCAGAAACTGGAACGTTATCGACCAAAAGGTCCAGAACAGCGTGTTCTCCATCGCGATCCAGAACTTGCGGTCTCGCCACAGGTCACCGTAGTTTTCAAAACCGATCCAGCCAGAAGCAAAAGGCTTTAACAGCTCAATGGATTGGAACGAATATGAGATTCCGATGATTAGCGGAACCATGATCACCGCACCGATCAAAAGAATTGCGGGCGACAAATAGAAAAAAGGCTCGACCATGTATTGCAGGTAGAGCGAGCGTCTTGCCCGGGTTTCCCCGGGCCGGACAGTTTTCTGAGTGCGCGAAATCACTGTTTTGCCTTCCACTTGGCATGCTCGTCGGTGAGGAACTCGGCCCACTCATCCGCGACGTCCTGCGCACTGCGCTGCCCCAACAGGGCTTCCTGACTGGTTTCCAGCAGAAGTGTGCTGCCAAAATAGCCCCACTGCTCCAGGTTGGTTGGCATTGTTGTCGGCACATATTGCTCACCGTTCAGTTCTTCGAACCAGCCTTTGAATTGCTCGGTCTGGAAATGAGGATCCTGATCGGCGCCTTTGTGGATCGGAATGACGCCAACACGCTTTGCCCACGTGGCGTTGGCTTCGGGCGTCGACAAGGCCGCGACCAGATCAAATGCTTCGTCTTCATGTTCAGTTGCATTGAAGATCGACCAGCCTGCGAACCCAATAGTCGGGAAAGCTTTGCCCGAAGGTCCAACAGGCATCGGAATGACCGCGAAATCTTCGGCAGGCATCCGCTCGGCAATAGCGATCAGTGCGTCCGGGTCTTGATCGAGGAATGCACAGGTGCCGGAATAAAAACCAGCCACAATCTCGTTAAAGCCCCAACTGACGGCATCCTTGGGCGCATATCCGTTCTGATACATGTCGATCATGAACTGGATGCCTTCGACCGAGCCGGGCTCGTTGATGCGGCTGGTGCCGTCTTCTGTGAAAAACTCGTTGGTGCCGTTCATGGCTGCGGCGAACATGATCCAGCCGTTTGTTCCACCGGGACCACCGCGCAGACAGTATCCGTACTTGCCTTCAAGCTCGGACACCGCGGCAGAGGCAGCCTTGAACTCCTCCATCGTAGTCGGAGGGGTGTCGATACCGGCTTCGGCCAGCAGTTTTTTGTTGTAGAACATCGCCCGCAGGTAGAAGCCGTACGGGATCATATAGAGATCACCCGCCTGGCTGCCCATGGCAACGGTCTTGTCTGTCAGCGTTGCCCCGTGTTCCCATCCAGCGACATGGTCCTTGAGACTGACCAGCTGATCGGACCCGGCATAAAGAGCCTGCCAGGTATCAGGCATTTCAACCACATCCGGGATGTCGCCACCTGCCACCATTGTCGCCAGCTTTTCGAACGCGTTGCCCCACGGCAGCGATACAATCTCGACAGTGACGTCGGGATTATTGGCTTCAAATTCATCAACCAGCCCCTGAAGCACCTCTGTACGCTCGGGGCTCGTAATAACCTCGACCAGTTTCAGTGTGGTCTCGGCATAAGATGCCGAACCCATGAACACGGCCGCAGCCGTCATTCCTGATAGTAGTTTTTTCATGTTTTCCTCCTGTTGATTTTATTGAGCGAACAGTTCTAAGCCGTGCTTTCGGCGAGAGCCGAAGCAAAATCGGCCCACAAGTCTTCTGCCGACTCGAGCCCCAAACTCAGGCGCACCAGATTGGGTGAGACCCCAAATTTCTGCATTGAGTTCTGTTCGCCAGCCTGAGCAAGCCCAACGCGTGCAGGCAGAATCAGACTTTCGAAGCCGCCCCAGCTCACGCCGAGGCGGAATAGGTTCAAAGCATCAGAAAACTTTGCGATGTCGACACTGTCATCAAACTCAACCGACATAAGTCCGGACCGCCCCGTCAACCCGGGAACGTCGTCGGCCCCGGGTGAGTTGACTCGCCTCACCTGCGGAACAGTGGCCAGGTGATCGACGAACAAGTTGGCCGTCGTCTGATGCTGCATCATGCGCGCATGCAAAGTACGCAGGCCGCGCGTCAACAGGAACGCTTCAAAAGGTGCCAGTTTAGCACCAAGCAAAGGAAGTGTCAGATCACGGATGCGGGCGATATGGTTTCGGGAGGCAACCACCACGCCCGCAACCGTGTCCGAGTGCCCCGAGATGTATTTCGAGGCTGAGTGGATGACGATATCGATGCCCAGTGTGAGGGGGCGTTGGAACACCGGGCTTGCCCATGAATTATCGATCATCGTCAGCACATTGTGGCGTCTGGCATGCTCTGCGACGCGGCGCAGATCCATCGCCTCAAAAACGACGGAACCGGGACTCTCCAGATAGGCCAGCGTTACATCGGCAAGCAGTTCGGGGTCGTTTTCGAAACGCTCCGGCGCGTGATAGTCGATATGCACCCCGAACGGGCGCAGGATGCGCTCCATAAACCGGAATGTGTCCGGATAGACATGTTTGACGCAGGCAATCCGGCCACCAGGTTTGACAAATGCCAGCAGCGTCGAAGAAATTGCGGCCATCCCGGATGCAAATGCAACGGCTGTCTGACCTTGTTCGGCTTCAGCCATGAGCGTTTCAAACGCGGCGACGGTCGGGTTTTCCACGCGCGTGTAGATGGCTGTTTCTGATTTTCCCGCCATCCGGTCTTCAAAACTCTGATAATTGTCGAAAGTGAATAGTGAGGTTTGAACAATAGGTGGCGTGACCGAACCTGCCGCGTCCGGGAAGGTTGCTGCAAGACGCGTCGAAAGGTCTTCGTAGTCAGACATTCTGGCTTTCCATGATTTCTAGGACTTCTGCTTCGACCATATCCATGATCTCGCCGACAATCCTTGCGGCTTCTTCTGCTCTGCCAGCGACGACTGCTTCGGCAAGTTGCGTGTGCATTGGAATTGTGGCCTGACCCAAGTGCGGTTGGCCGAATGGTGCTTCGTATACTTCGTTAAAGGCTTCTTGAATCTGCCGGATTAGCTGCCCGAACAATGGGTTTCCGCACGCTTCGTGCAGTGAAGCGTGAAACCGGTAGTCTGCCTGACGCCAGTCCTCACCGGCAGAATGAACAGCTATGAGTTCTGCAACGCGGGCCGAAATCAAAAGCCGCTGCGCGTCTGAGCAATTCAGTGCTGCCAACCTTGCTGCCTCAATTTCCAGTGGCCGACGCACGGCGTGCGTCCGCAAAAGGCTTTCGGCTTCGAGCTTCAGCGTGAATGGAAGGTGGATCGTGTTGGCAGATACCTCGGCCGCCAATCGCGTCCCGGCTTTCTTGTTCCGCACAACGATGCCCATGTTCTGCCAGCTTGTCAGAGCCTCCCGAACCTTCGCCCTTCCGATCCCAAGCTGATTTGCAATTTCGATCTCTGGCGGCAGGCGATCGCCTACTTTCAAACCTTCCAGTTCGATCATTCCAGAGAGAGCATCCAGAACGTCCCGGCTACTACTGCCAGGCGGCAGCGCCCTCAGGGAACTGCCGACACTCTCAGCCGTTTCTTGTGGAGGTGTTCTTGTTTCCACGTGCCACTGCTCCGAATCATAGTCCATTCATTACTACATTTAATGTCCGACAAAATAAACCATAATGTCGGACATTAAATTTCTTCGCAAGACAACCCGAAAGAGTTCAGCGCAGATTATCCGCGGTCCATTGCAGCAGGATCGTCACCAGTCACAGGTAAGCGAAGGAAGGTGTAGCGGCCCAATATCTGAAGCTGCTGACCTGGTCCCCATAGTCGCGAAGACGAAGGGATCAGCAGTCAAGCAACTGAATCGCATAGGGATCAACCGAGTTTGGAAAACGGAAACCCTTCAGGCGCGTGTGGGGATTTGGATTGCGACCTCCAGGTTCTGCTACCGCAGGTGCAATCTAGAATCTTGGCCACCGATACCGCACCGATCGATCTTCTGGCCATCTAAGGGTCGGCGTGCAACTAGACAGAGATTGTCCCATCGGCCCGCCAGCCGTCGAAAATCTCCAGCGCCTTGTCCGAGAATGCCTTGTCGTTGATATGACAGGCCAGCCTGTGTGCCTCGACCGTCTTGGGCAAGTTGGCTTCAATTCCTGTTAGAAACGCCTTAAGGCCATCCGGATTATGGAGGTCCGCGCCCTCGCGATCCCATTCCCCCAGGCCATGCTCAGGCAGAATGATCGCTGTGGGCCCCTTCGCCTTGGCGAGTTGATCACAGTGGGCCAGCGCCACCAGGTTCGTTTCGGCGGCTTGCAGAACGACCGAAGTAATCAGGCGGTTGTGGGCGTGCTTGAGGTGACTGTCCCACTTTGTTTCAACAGGCTGCCAGCCAACCACATCGACCAGATCATAGCACCCGGGAGATACGATCTGTGGCGTTCCGGTCAACCCGGCATTTGTCAATCGATCCGCACCAGCCGAGATGTTTGATCCGTTGACATGGTTGCCCAGCTCCTGCGTGCAGAAATCGAACACACAGGCAAAGGCTCCTTGTGCTGCGAGGCTTTCAAAGGCGCGCCCGCCCATGCCGGTCGCATGGAATACAGCCACTTCGAAACCGCGCGCCTCTAGCGCGGGTTTCAGCGGGATCACGTATTTCAGTGCAGAGGTGCCAAGTGACGTCATTCCAACAAGCGGCTTGTCAGGGTTTGGCCTCTGCGCCGCCTTGGCAGCACCTAGTACAGCGCCCGCAGCCTGACTGAGGGAGGCCTTGCAGACCGAGTTCAAACCGTACAGCCCACCAGCCCAGAGGATCATCTGCGTGTCAGCAGCCAGTCTTTCGGCAGGGATCAGAGGCGAAAAGGATACCGTAGAGACGATGTATTTTGGGGTGCCGAGTGGCAGAGCCGAGGCCACGTCCAGCGCAAGATCCGTACCCATTGTACCGCCCAGCACAATCATGCCGTCAAATTGTCCTTCGGCGTAAAGGCGCGCCGCCAGCAGGCTGGCACCTCGGGCCATGATTTGCATCGCGTGGTTTTCATCACCGCTATCGATAGCGGCCTGTATCGTGCTGCCACCTTCTGCGGCGACATCATGTTTCGAGTAGTCCGTAGGCATTGACGGGTCTCCAAGTACTGAGACATCCATCGTCAGGACTTTGCCGCCCTGGTCGCGGATCACGCCCGAAAGGAAGCCAAGCTCATCATCTTTGGTGTCAAAAGTGCCAATGACCAGAATTGTTTTTGCGTCATTCATAGCTTTATCCACGCGGTTTTAAGATTCACGTATTTCTCGATGGCATGCAAAGACTTATCGGATCCATTTCCGGATTGCCCGACACCACCCAATGGCACCGTACCATCGGCCCCGCCATATGTGTTGATATGCATGACCCCGGTTCGAACGGACTTTACCATGTGGTGAGCCCGGCTGAGGTTGCTGGTCCATGCCGCCCCGGCAAGCCCGAAAACTGTGGAATTAGCCAATGAGATTGCTTCTTCCTCTGTTGCGAACGAGGTAACGCCCAGAACCGGACCGAACACTTCCTTTTGTGCCAAAGTCGCGTCGCGGGCCACACCGGTCACGATTGTCGGGGCCATGTAGTAGCCGCCCGTGTCTTGCAAAACACGGGATCCACCCATGACAACCCGCCCACCTTCCCGTGTTGCGGTGTCAACGAAAGCAAGGTTCGCTTGCAACTGCGCTTCTGAATTTACAGCCCCAATTTGGGTGTCGATCCTCAACGGATCACCCACACGCATTGCTTCGGACACCTTTACGACAGCGGCAACAAAATCGTCATGGATCGCATCCTCAACCAGCAGACGCGACCCGGCCACGCAAACTTGACCTGCATTACGGAAGATCCCGGCGGCCGTAACCTTGGCGGCTTCATCCAGATCTGGGGCGTCGGCAAAGACGATGTTGGGGGACTTGCCGCCCAACTCCAGATACACCCGTTTCAAATTGGACCGCGCTGAATATTCCATCAGCCGCCGCCCCGTCACCCCCGAGCCAGTAAAAACAAGGACATCCACATCCATCGACAAGCCCAATGTCTCGCCTACGACATGGCCCTTGCCAGTGACGGCGTTAAGGACACCGGGTGGCAGTCCGGCTTCTAGCGCCAGGTCCGCCATCCGCATTAACGACAGCGACGCGGTTTCGGCCGGTTTTAGGACCACAGAATTGCCCACCGCCAAAGCAGGTCCCAGCTTCCACGCACCGATCATCAGCGGAAAGTTCCAAGGGATGATTGCCCCTACGACACCCACAGGCTCTTTATGGATCATGCCGAGGATGTCGCCGGGCGTCGGAGCGATCTCGCCATAAATCTTGTCGAGGGCTTCTGCGTAGTACCGGATCGTCGCGGCGGCAGAGAGAGGCTCGGCCTTCAGCGCCATGCTGATTTCGGTTCCATTGTCGCGCACACCAAGGACAGCCAGTTCCAAGGCGTTGACCTCGATCAGATCGGCCCATTTCATCAGCACTTTCTTGCGAGCGGCTGGTGGTTGACCTGCCCAGCGGCCATCGTCGAAAGCGGCGCGGGCTGATGCGATTGCTGCTTCCATGTCGGCAGGTGTTCCAGCCGCTACCGTGGTCAGGACCGTCCCGTCGATTGGTGAGATTATCTCCATCCGCCCACCATCGGAAGCGGCGACATGCCTGCCGTCGATCAAGTGATCAAACGCGGCCACCGGTCGGGCCCGCAGGGCATCGATCTTGGACTGATCCATCACGTTACCTCGTATGGCTGTCGTGCATGTCGTGATCTTCTTCCGGCTGATGAGCGCGCCATTCCTTGATCAGCGTCCGTAAGTGCAGCGCCAGAACAATGACGATCAGACCGAATATTATTGCCGCAATCGGTCGGTCGATCATGTCCAATGGTGTCTTCAACCGTGGCAGAGCCGAGCGCAGCTTTACCTCCATGATACCACCAAGGACCATGCCCAGAATGATTGGGACAATCGGCAAGTTCAGTCGCTTTAGAACAAGGCCCAACACGCCAAAGCCTGCCGAGATCATGCAGTCGGTCAGTGAATTGCGGAGCGAATAGACACCCACAAAGGACAACAACAAGATCATCACACCCAGAAAGCGTGTCGGTACGCGGATAATCTTGGTCATAAGGTTTGTAGAAAACAGCAGAAAGACCATAACGATGACGTTTAGAGCGATCAGCGCAAAGTAGAGGCCGTAGACCAGATCAATATTGTTCTGGAACAGCTGCGGTCCCGGGATAACATTGTGAACATAAAAGACCGACAGCATCATCGCTGTCAGCGCCTCACCCGGAATGCCAAGCGCGAGCAGCGGGATCATTGCCGCAGCTGGAACCGCATTGTTGGCCGCCTCCGAAGCAATCAGACCTTCCGGGGATCCTTTACCGAAACTATCCGGATCTTTCGAAGTTTTTTGCGCGTAGGTGTAGGACATGAACTGGGCTGTGAACTCACCCGTGCCAGGGATCATCCCCAACAGGACACCAAAGCTCGAGGCAACAGTTGCTACGCGCTTGTGGCCCAGCAGTTCCTTAATACCGGCCCCCATCCGGCCGGTAACTGGCTGGGCGTCGGGGCTGCTGTCGGGTGTTGTTAATAGAAAAAAAGCTTGGCTGAGCGCGAAGAGGCCCAACACCACCACAATAAGGTTCACCCCCGACGATAAGAACGATAGCCCAAACGTGTAGCGTTGTGTGTATGTCACTGCGTCAAGGCCAATGGTCTGCAGGAAGATTCCGAACATCGCCAACAAACCTGCTGCAAAGATCTGCCCCCGATGCGCAAGGATCACTAGAATGATGCCTAACAAAGCGGCAAGAAAGATTTCTCGGCTACCAAACATTGGCGCGATTAAAGCAAGCACCGGAGACAGCAGGATCAGGCACAGAATGCCAAATATGCCACCCCAGAACGATGCTGAATATGCGAGTGATACCGCACGGTGTGCCTCACCCCGTTCTGTCATCGGATAGCCATCATACGAGGTCAGGGCGTTTACCGCCGTGCCTGGCGTGTTGATCAGAACTGCTGGAATAGCACCTCCGTACATTGACGATCCGTAAATTCCCAACAGCATCGTAAGACCAACGATTGGGTCTAGGGAGAATGTCGCCGGTAGCAAAATCGCAATAGCGACAGCCGGTCCGACGCCGGGAATTGCTCCGATAATCACGCCGCCGATTGAACCCACGAGCAAGGCCAGCATGACATCCCAGCGCGCAAGCATTTCCAGTCCGGCAATCAGGTTTTCCATATTTTGCGGCCTCTAGAAATGCGTCAGCATGATCTGCCGCAGACCCTCGGGCAAGCTCTCGTAGATCAGCCCTGACGGCAGATTGACTTTCAGAAAGGTCTTGAACAGAAGCACGATCACCACCGCCGAAAAGGTCGCAGCGATCAGGGTAGAAACCTTTCGGTAACCGGCACGCAAGGACAATGCCAAAGCGAACAAGACGGTGGACGGCAGATAGCCCAAATACGGAACGACCAGAGCATACAGGACAAACCAGCCTGCATATTCCAACGACGCGAGCCAGAGCTGAACTTCTTGCCAGCGGCCATTTAAGCGCTCGGACAAGGCGGATCCCAAAAGGTGAAACGCGGCAAAGATGACCATACCGCTCAGCGACACCGCTGGCCAGAACCGGGGTTGCGCAAACAGTTTCCCGCCATTGCGCCACGCGGTTTGGTCCATCAGTTGCGACAGAAGAAAGACCGAGACGACTAGAACTAGCCACGCGAAGACAATATCGCCGGGCCTGCGGTAGCGCTTGAAGAGCGACTGGAGCGTTTTGACGCGCGACATGGATTTATCCGTTCCAGGAGAAAGCAGGTGGATGGCTGGGCAGTCCAATGCTGCCCAGCAGGCAGGTCCAGCCCTATTCGGACAGCATGGATTCGATTCCGGCCAGAGTCTGCGTATCCTTCTCAATTTGTGAGACTACGTCCGCTGCAGGCTGCCAGTAAACCAATGCGCCAGTCTCGGCAGCCAGCGCTTGGGCGCGGTCGGACATCACGGTCTTTTCCGCGACTGCGATGATTTTGTCCTGCACGTCCTGAGGAGTGTCGGCACGGACAAAAAGTCCATTCCAGAGAGACACGTCCAGAGTAGGTGCAAGTTCTGCCACAGTCGGTGTGTCCGGCGTCAAATTGATGCGCTCGGACCCGATGGATGCCAGAACGCTCACATCTTCGAGGCAGGGCAGGATCAGCTGCAGCGTAGTGTTGATGACATCGACGTCGCCCGACGCCAGAGTGTTACAGTCAAGCGCGTCAAAAGCGGCGTCAGAGGCGTAGGAGAAACCCATCTCCTTGGCCAGCCCAAGCGTCACCTGCGTCGGAACCAATGGCGCGCCGAAGTGACCGAGCACAACGTCGTTGTCCTGTGCGTAGGCCGCCAGTTCTTCCATCGTCGTATAGCCCGAGTCACCGCTCGTCGCGATCACGAAAGGATAGGTTAGAAAGTTGCCAAGCGGCACGAAAGGGTCGGGGTTCAGCTCTGGGATACCGATTTGTGGGCCCACAACCGGGATGGCGATGATGAATGACCCAATCGTATAGCCATCAGCGGGGGCATTTGCGACTTCAATCGCACCGGGGAATGGACCACCGCCACCACCGGGCTTGTTCACGACAGCGGTGGGAACGCCGTAAGCCTCTGAGAAGTCCTCGGCGATCATACGCGTCAAGACATCTTCCAGGTCGCCCGGAGGCCATGGAACAACAAACTCAACGGGTTTTTCCGGATATTCTGCCTGCGCTGCTCCAGCAACCGCAGAAATCGCAATCGCCATGGCCGTTGCGGATTTGGTTAGTTTCAACATTTCGCGCTCCCAGTTGGTGGTTCATATAACGAACCGTTGTTTTATAAAAAAGGTTGCCTTGTTAATGAACTTCTGTCAAACTTTTTTTGCGCCCCGCAATTGAAAGGTTCTCAATGTCGTCGGCAACGAAAGCTCTTGAACTGCTGTCTTACTTCTCGATCTCTCGCCCAGAAATCGGGTTGTCGCAGCTGTGCCGGATTGCAAAAAGAGACAAGGCGACAACATATCGACATCTTCAATCCCTTGAAAATGCAGGGTTTATTGAACAAAATGCGCTTACCAAGCAGTACCGCCTAGGTCCTGCGGTCATGCAACTTGCGCAGATACGCGAGGCCACGGTTCCCCGTAAAGAAGGCGCACGCCACGCTCTTACCGCCCTCGCGGATGCGACGGGCGAGACTGCGCATGCCACGGTACTCTCCGGTCAAACCCTTTATGGACTATGCGAATGCGAATCCCCTCGCCACGCGATCCGTGCCGTCATTGACCTGAACACCTTTCCCCTTCATGCGACTGCATCTGGCCTGTGCGCACTGGCGTTTGGGCCAGAAGATCTTCTCTGCGTCGCGGCACAGGATCTTGAAAGATTCACCGCGAACACACCAACTGATACCGATGGCCTGACCTCATTGGTTGACGCCGCCCGCGCAACCGGTATTGGACGCGCCTACAAAAGTTATGCGGAAGAAACCTATGGGCTGTCAGCCCCGGTCTTTGACCACACAGGTCACTTCGCCGGCGCGGTGGCTGTTGCTTCTGTCGCCACGCGCTTCACTCCGATGTTAGAGCAAACAATCCTGGCAGAACTGATCATCGCCGCACGCGAGATTACCCGAAACTGGGGCGGAGTAATTCCCGCCCATGTCGAGGCGGCCTGGGCTCTCTCCGTCAAGCAATCGAATGCTATGGAACCTGCATCATGAAAGATTCAAATTTCCTGAAAGAACACAACGGTCGTCTGATGTGGCACCCGATGACCTCTCCGAAGGACAGTGCAGACCATCCACCGAAGATTATAACCGGTTCAGAAGGTGTATCAATTTTTGACGTCGACGGGCATCGGGTGGTCGACGGCGTTGGCGGTCTCTGGAACGTCAATCTCGGCTATTCTTGCCAACCGGTCAAAGATGCAATTGCTGCCCAGCTTGACACCCTCCCCTATTATTCCACGTTTCGCGGCACTTCGAATGACGTCGCCATCGAGCTCTCGTATGAGCTAAACGCATTCTTTGCGCCCGATGGCCTTTCGCGTGCGTTCTTCACCTCGGGCGGTTCGGACAGCGTCGAGACGACTTTGCGCCTCGCGCGGCAATATCACAAGCTTCGGGGTGAGGCCGGGCGCACAAAATTCCTCAGCCTAAAGAAAGGATACCACGGAACGCATGTCGGCGGGGCCTCTGTCAACGGAAACGCGAATTTTCGCAACGCTTACGAGCCTTTGTTGCCTGGCTGTTTCCACATCCCGGCGCCTTACACATATCGCAACCCTTTCAACGAAACAGACCCCGAGAAGCTGGCACAGCTATGCCTACAGGCATTGGAAGACGAGATTGCGTTTCAGGGAGCCAACACAATCGCAGCCATGATCATGGAACCAATCCTTGGGGCGGGTGGCGTGATCCCACCGCATCCGTCTTTCGCTCCTGCAGTGCAAGAGATTTGTAACCGAAACGGGATCCTGCTGATCACGGACGAAGTCATCACAGCCTACGGCCGTACCGGCGCATGGTCTGGTGCCCGCCTTTGGGGCATCCAGCCAGACATGATGGCCACCGCGAAGGCGATTACCAACGGATACTTCCCGTTTGGTGCGGTGATGCTTGGCGACCGGATGGTCGAGGCCTTCGAAAACAACCCAGACGCCAAGATCGGCCATGGTTACACCTATTCCGGCCATCCAGTCGGGGCTGCCGCTGCGCTTGCTTGCCTGGCGGAAACCAAACGGCTCAACGTGGTCGAAAACGCAGCGGCACGCGGCACCCAGCTTTATGAGGGTTGCATCGCACTGATGAAGAAATACGACATCATCGGGGATGTGCGTGGTGGCTACGGCCTGATGACTGCAGTTGAAATGGTCAGCGACCGTAACACCAAAAAACCGATAGACGCACCAACCGCGTCAACCGTTCAGGAGGTGGCCTATCAGAACGGAGCAATGGTACGGGTCTCGGGACCCAACTTGATCCTTTCACCGCCTTTGGTGCTGACCGAGGACGACGCCAGCTTAATCCTGGCCGCGCTTGACGCCGGTTTCACAGCCGCAATGGAAGGTTAAGCGTGCCCGAGACCGGCATTGCCTTTCCGGGGGCAAATAGCAGACCTGCGATCCGGGCCGGAACCGCGATGCGCCAAAAACCTCTCGTGCGATCAACGGCCACAACATCGTCGTTGAGCTCAGGTCATGACGGAATGGGGATTAAGCTTTGACCCGCAGTACAGCAGATCTGGTGGCCGCGCGCAGGCGGCTGATGGGGCCAAATGTTTCGACATTCTATGAGGACCCCGTCCACATTGTGAAAGGCGACGGGGTGTGGCTCTGGGATGCGGGCGGCCGCAAGTACCTGGATTGCTATAACAACGTGCCGCATGTCGGGCATTGTAACCCCCGGGTGGTCGACGCGATTTGTCAGCAAGCCAGCACATTGAACACCCACACACGCTATCTGCACGAGGGAATCCTTGAGTATATCGAGCGACTGACTGGAACGATGGCCACTACGTTGGATACGGCAATCTTGACCTGCACCGGGTCCGAGGCCAATGACATCGCCTTGCGAATGGCCGAGGCCATCACCGGCAAACGTGGTATCATTGCCACGGATGCCACTTATCATGGAAATACTTCACTCGTTAGCCAGCTCAGCAAGTCTAACGAGCCCACCGTGAGCTTTGGTCTGGAAAAATACTTCCGCTTTGTCGATGCCCCGGACAGTTATCGTTCACCTGACGCCAACGGGGTTCACTTCGCCAACACAGTAGCGGCCCAGATTGCACAGCTGAAAGCTGACGGTACCGGTTTTGCGGCCCTTGTCGTTTGCCCCTACTTCCTGAACGAGGGTTTTCCCAACAATCCGGATGGCTGGCTGAAACCCGTGGCGGAAATCGTGCGCAACGCGGGGGGCATGTTGATATGTGACGAAGTTCAGTCGGGCTTTGGCCGCACAGGCACGCATATGTGGGCCCATGAAAAGATGGGTGTCATCCCTGATATTGTGACCATGGGAAAACCGATGGCCAATGGTCATCCGGTTGGGGGTGTGGTTGCGAATGCAGATACAGTCGCGGCTTTCCGAAAGGGTTATCGTTATTTCAACACCTTCGGCGGAAACCCCGTCTCTTGTGCCGCTGCGATGGCCGTACTCGAAGAGATCGAGAACAGGGCACTTATTGAAAACGCAAAACGTGTCGGGGACTATGCCCGCGAAAGGTTGTGGGCGTTAGCCAAACGGCATGATGTCATCGGGGACGTCCGTGGGTCCGGCCTGATTTTCGGAACCGAGATGGTCATAGATCGCGACAGCAAGACACCTGCGACCGAATTCACAGATAGCGTTATCAATGCGATGCGACAACATGGAATTCTGTTGTCCAGGTTAGGGCGCCATAAGAACACGCTGAAAATACGACCACCAATGCCATTTTCCAAAGAGAATGCCGATCTGTTGGTCGATACACTGGATTTGGTCCTGAACGAGGTGCCGCTGCACCCATGACCAATGTTGAACTCGCATTATCTCTCTGGGGTCTCGAGAACACAGAAACGACGCTCATCGCAGAACGGGAAAACGCCATCTACCGCGTTGATACACCGTTGGATCGGTATGTCCTCCGACTCCACCGCCGAGGCTATCGAACAGACGCACAGCTGCAAGCGGAACTTGCTTGGATGGCTTGGCTGGATCACGCAGGCCTCTCAGTACCCGCCCCGGTTTCAAGTCTTGCTGGTCCAAATTTACAGTTCGTCTCAGGGACACAAGTCGACATCCTGACATGGCTGGATGGTAAAACTCTTGATGTAGCTTTGTTGTCCTTGCCGTTATCCCAACAATGTGACCTCTTCTTTCGCCTCGGTCAGACCATGGCTCAACTTCATGACACTAGTGACCAGTGGCCGAGTGCTAAGAGATGTGACAGACCGCATTGGGATATTGATGGACTTGTCGGCAAAGATCCCATGTGGGGCAGGTTTTGGGACAATCCAGGGCTCACATCTGACGAGAAAGCGCTGTTCCTCACCTTTAGAACCAAAGCCCGGGATCATCTGACGCAGCTTTCTGCAACGTTGGATTATGGTCTCATCCACGCTGACCTCGTGCCTGGCAATGTTATGTGCTCGGCCGACGCATTGCATCTTATCGACTTTGACGATGGCGGCTTCGGTTTCCGTGTGTTTGAACTGGCCACGGCGCTGCTGAAACATCGCTGGGACCCTAGTTATCCGGCTTTCAAAGCCGCGATGATCGACGGATATACGCGTACTCGCCCAATGAACACAAACCACCTTCTGCTGTTTCTCGCTCTTCGCGCCGCGACCTATGTGGGCTGGAATATCACGCGCGCAAACGAAGATCCGACACAAACCCGAAATGCACGTTTCATCGCGCAAGCCAAGGAACTGGCGGTTGCGTATCTTGAGCGGTATCATCAAGTTACAAGGGATTGAGCTATCGGATCGACGAAACAACAGACCGCTTTAAAGTACGCAATGCAGAT
>NZ_JBXWSG010000082.1:0-16935 GCF_059613305.1 Ruegeria sp. BHSB056
ACGACAGACAGCAGCCGCAGCAGCCCGGTTGGGGCTGAACTGCCATATCCTGCTTGAGGATCGCACCGGGTCGAATGACGAGATTTATAACTTCAACGGTAATGTTCTGCTGGATCAGCTACATGGCGCAACCGTTTCCAAACGAGCAGGTGGTGCCGACATGAACGCTGAAATGAAGGCCTTGGCCAGCACGCTGCAAGATCAGGGCCGCAAGACCTACATCATCCCGGGCGGCGGCTCCAATCGCGTTGGGGCGTTGGGTTATGTGAATTGTGCCGCCGAGTTGGAAGAGCAAGCCGGAAACATCGGTCTCAAGATTGACGCCCTGGTTCATGCCACCGGCAGTGCGGGAACCCAAGCAGGGCTGGTGGCTGGACTTGCTGCCCTTGGCAGCAACATTCACTTGCTTGGGATCGGTGTTCGGGCACCTCAGGGGAAACAGGAAGGCATGGTCTATGACCTGGCCTGCAAGACCATGGATTACCTTGGAATGGGGGCCGTGATTGAACGTACCTCGGTGCGCGCGAACTGTGATTATGTTGGCCCAGGCTACGGCCTGCCGACCGACGGCATGCGTGCGGCGCTTCTGAAACTGGCTCAACTCGAAGGGCTTTTGTTTGACCCGGTCTATTCGGGCAAAGGGCTCGATGGCCTGATTGATCAAGTTCGCAAAGGCTACTTCGAAGGAATGGATAATGTTGTGTTTCTGCACACCGGTGGAAGTGCAGCGTTATTTGGATATTCCGGCATTTTCGATCTGCCGGGCTATCAGGACTAACAAAAGCAACAGAAACTAAGGGAGAAAACCATGAAATATATGAAACCAGCGGCCGTATTGGCTTTTGCCTTGGCCTTTTCTGCTCCGGCTGTGGCTGAGGATCGCACGGGAACTTTGGCCAAGATTGACGCCTCGGGCGAAATTGTCATTGGACACCGGGAAAGCTCTGTTCCGTTTGCCTACCTGGACGAGAACCAAAATCCGGTTGGGTATTCGATCGACCTTTGCATGAAGGTGGTCGAAGCGGTTTCCGCCGAACTGGGTAAGGAACTGACGATCAAATATGTGCCGGTGAACCCCAAGACCCGGATCGCACTGATGGCCAATGGCACGATTGACCTTGAATGCGGCTCGACCACGAACAACCTGACCCGTCAGGAGCAGGTCGAGTATCTGCCCACGACCTTCATCACCGGTACCAAACTGATGGTCCGTAAAGACTCCGGCATCAATTCGGTTGCAGATCTGGGCGGCAAGGCCGTTGCGTTGGCGCAGGGCACCACCAACGAGCGTGCCGTCAAGGCCGCAATTGAAGAGCTGGGGCTGGACGTGAAGGTTCTTCCGGTGCGGGATCATGCCGAGGGCATGTTGTCTTTGGAAACTGATCGTGTGGATGTCTATGCCACGGATCACATCCTTCTGTTCGGGCTCATTGCAAAATCCAAGACCCCCGAAGATTTCGCGGTGGTCGGCGATTTCCTGTCTTTCGATCCCTATGCGTTGATGGTGCGCCGCGACGACAGCGCCTTTGAACTGATCGGCAAGAAGGCTATGGCAGATGTGTTCCGCTCGGGTGAGATCAACGACATCTATGCCAAGTGGTTCGATCCGCTGGGCGTCGGTCAGACAGACCTGCTGAAGGCTGCGTTCCAGCTTAATGCGCTGCCGGAATAACCTCCTCCTGTAGCAACACTGTCGGGCCTGCACCATGCGCGGGAGGCCCGGCACCATTTTATCAGGGTAGAAAGCATGAACTACAACTGGAACTGGGGTGTCCTCTTTGAAGAGGAATACCTTGGCTGGCTGATATCGGGGCTGGGGTGGACCTTTGCGGTCGCGCTTGTGGCCTGGGTTCTTGCGCTGGCCGTCGGTGTTCTAATTGGCGTCGGGCGCACACTGCCATCGCGGCCTGTTGCCTTACTTTGCACCACCTACGTTGAACTTTTTCGTAATGTGCCGCTTCTTGTGCAACTGTTCCTGTGGTACTTCGTCATGCCTGAGATCGTTCCGGATGATCTGGGTCGTTGGATGAAGCGGGACATGCCAAATCCCGAGTATGTTACGGCTGTTATCGGTCTAGGACTTTACACCGCAAGCCGCGTTGCCGAACAGGTTCGTGCCGGGATCAATGCCGTCGGTCACGGGTTGACCAGCGCAGCCTATGCCAATGGCTTCTCGACTGCGCAGACATATCGCTACGTGTTGTTGCCGATTTCCTTCCGGCTGATCGTGCCGCCGATGACCTCTGAATTCCTGACTATCTTCAAGAATTCCTCACTGGCGCTGACCATCGGCCTTCTTGAACTGACGGCGCAAAGCCAGCAGATCGCGGAATACACTTTTCAAGGATTTGAGGCCTTTACCGCAGCGACGGTCATCTACGTCGTCATCGCTCTTGGTGCGACAGTCATCGCGCAGACACTTGAAAAATACACCCGCATCCCGGGTTTTGTCGGAAAAGGCTGAATTATGGGTGATTTTGATCTTTCCGTCATCTGGAACAATCTTCCATTTCTTTGGCAGGGCTTGCAGCTCTCGCTATGGCTTACCTTTCTTGCTGTGATCGGCGGTATCATTTTGGGGACCGGCCTTGCCTTGATGCGGCTATCTGGTATCGCGCCATTGGCTCTGCTCGCCGCAGGTTATGTGAACCTGATCCGCTCGGTGCCGCTGATCTTGGTGATCTTCTGGTTCTACTTCCTGGTGCCTCTTGCTTTGGGTCGGCCGATTGGCGGCTTCTATTCGGCGCTGATCGCCTTTGTCATGTTCGAGGCGGCCTACTATTCAGAAATTATCCGGGCAGGCATTCAGTCAGTCCGCAAAGGACAGGTGCATGCCGGACAGGCCACTGGCCTCAGCTACTGGCAGATCCAGCGCTATGTGGTCCTGCCACAGGCGTTCCGGAACATGATCCCGATCCTTGTGACGCAGGGCATCATTCTGTTCCAGGATACCAGCCTTGTCTTTGTTGTCAGCTTGCGCGACTTCATGACCGCCTCATCCATTGTCGCCCGAACCGAGGGCCGGCTTGCTGAGATGTATATCTTCGCCGCCCTTGTCTACTTCAGCATTTGCTTCGCCGGTTCACTTGTTGTCCGGCACCTTCAGAAGGCCAAAACAGCATGATCAGCATTGAAAACATCTCTAAATGGTACGGCAACTTTCAGGTGCTGACCGATTGCACCACCAACGTCAAAAAAGGCGAGGTTGTAGTGGTCTGCGGTCCGTCCGGATCAGGAAAGTCCACCCTTATCAAATGCGTTAACGGGTTGGAGCCGGTGCAGCAGGGCCGCATTCAGGTTGAAGACGTGGATGTCACCGCAAAAGGCACTAATCTTACCAAGCTGCGCTCGCGCATTGGTATGGTGTTCCAGCACTTTGAGCTTTACCCACATATGAGCGTGCGCGAGAACCTTTGTCTGGGCCAGCAGAAAGTCCTGGGCCGGTCACGTGACGAGGCCAACGCCAAAGCTGAAGCTCTGATCAATCGGGTTGGGCTCCTGCCACATATCGAAAAATTTCCCGGGCAGCTTTCAGGTGGACAGCAGCAGAGGGTCGCCATCAGCCGGGCGCTGGCTATGGATCCGATTGCGATGCTGTTTGATGAACCGACTTCGGCCCTTGATCCGGAAATGATCAATGAGGTTCTGGATGTGATGGTCGAACTGGCAAAGGACGGTATGACAATGATGGTTGTTACGCACGAGATGGGCTTTGCACGCAAGGTGGCGGATCGGGTGGTGTTCATGGATGCTGGTCTGGTAATCGAAGACCGTCCCACCGAGCAGTTTTTTAGCAACCCGGAAAGTGATCGAGCGCAGGACTTTCTGAGCAAGATTCTGAACCACTAGGCGTGCGATAGCGTATATACCTTTGAAACTGGTTCAGCTTTTAGGAGACACACAGCGTGTTGATGAGTAAACTTTTCCCCTGCTCTCGCTGGAAAAGAGGTTGAAGATGACAAGGGATACAGCCAGCCAATCAGATATGCGGGACGCGCTGGCAGCACGACTAAACCACCTCGCTAAACAGGTTGGGTCAGTGAAATTCTTGGCTGATGTTGCAGGTGTGAACCGTACGCAAATGAGCCGATATTTGGCCGGAACGTCGGTGCCCAGGGCCGAACTTTTGGCTCAGGTTGGAAAGCGCCTAGCAATCCCCTTGGATTGGTTTTTTGAAACTGGAGAGCCGGGCAGAGACCTTGCAGAGCTCAAATTTGGGATGTCTTTCCGGAACGCAGTTGTCGGTGGGAAATTTCAGGTTCTAGAACCATATATGCCGGAAGGTTTCTATCTTTTCTGGAAGCAGATGTTTACGGACAACACTAAGGCAGAAGTGTTGCTGGGCAAAGTCTACTGTGATGAAGGCGTCCACGAGATGCGCATAAGCATGATTCGAGTGGCGAGAAAGTATGGAGAAGTGGCCGAAGCGTGGGGAGGTCGTAATGATTGTAAGAATACACTGTTCATGAGTGGCGGCAACCTCGGCATGATTTCCTTCGACGGTGCCGAAAACATCGTCGTTCACGGTCATCTTACGAAACAAACCTTCGTTAATCGCAGAGTTGTTTCAACACCTGTTTTTGCAGGTGACTTTTACTGTCCTCATCCAGAGAAGTCCGGAAGGTCAATCTTTGTTAAGGGCGTACTAGAGAAGGTACCAACCGACACCTCAAGTCTGCTAAAGGCGGGGCGAAGATGTGGACGGTTTGAGTTGTCCGATTTACCTGACTACATCAAGCGGTTATTGGCCGCTTCGGAGGAATGACTCCCGGTAGCTCGGATGGATTCCAGGGAAGCACTTGCAAAGTTTGACAAAGGGTGCACAGGCGTATCTTTGCCTATGCTCCATGGGTCTCGCACCAAAGGGCCCCCCCTATAGGTGAGTGAAAACCGATTTACTGGCCTGGACAGGACGGTCGCTCAGGAACTTCAACATTCCTTTGAGCAACCAGATGCCTCAAAGCCGCGCCGAATTCGAGCTCGGTTATTTGCTTCTCGGTGTCTCCGGCTAAAAAGAACCAGTCGAGGGGAATGTCAAAACCTTCTCTATCTGTGCCAGCAGCTCGGTTCTGGGTACTGAACTGCCGTTAAGGTATCGTTTCATCTGAACCCGGTTCATCTTGCACAAATTGGCAAAACTTCTAACAGATCCACTTTGCTCTGCGATAAACTGCGAACGGTTTTCTTAAGTTCTCACGTAGAACGGAAGAGTGTTTTGCGCGGGATGTTTTGACGAACCGACTATTTGTATCAACCTGTAGTTTTTCCCTGTCGCACATGTGCGACAGAGTGCAACAATTTAACAATTCTTGCAACAAATTGTAACCTATCGACCGCCCCTTTGCCCCTGTAAATAAAGGATAAGTTGGACAGGGAGAAACGTCATTCTGGGCAGTCTGCTTTTGTTTTGACTGGCTGGGTCGTGACCCTAAGGCGACAAATGCCGGACCTGTTGCAAGCTTTGACCATTGACGCTCGGGAATGCAGAGAGTGAACAGCCGCCCGTGTAATTCAGCCGAAAGTCAGTTCATGACTTCCTTCAAAGGCGCGCAGTATCCGAAAGATGTGATCCTCTTCGCAGTGTTCTCCTATGTCCGATACGGTGTGTCATATCGCGATCTGGAAGAGATCATGCATGAGCGAGGCGTCGCAGCAGATCACACGACGCTAAAGGCCAATTCAAACCGAGACACTGTCCGTTTCGCCAATTCTCCGAGTTGGCCGCATAACGAAGCAGGTCGGATGTATTTCCCTGAACTTCGGTAAACCTCGCAACAAACCCCAGTGAGATCAGTCGGTTATGACGAACCACGACGAAACGAGAGTTGTATTCCCTGCGTTTTTCCGGGAACAATTCCGGGGGCAGTTCGGTAAGATCCTTGGGCATGAGCTGCCCTGGACGGACAGTAATCAATTGGATGCGAGCCTGGAGGAAATCTGGAACGCCTTCGAAGCCGCCGACCGGATCATTGGAGAGCATTGGCCGCTACTTGCGACCAGTCTGTGGCAATACGGTTCCCATAAACTGATTTCGACATTCATTGAGACCAGCGCAAACGTTGCAACGGCCCTGAAAGAAATAATGTCGGAAGAAACCGCCTATCTGCCGGTTTTTTGCTCGAGCCTGGAAGCGGCAAGTGAAGGGATGGTCGCGAGGGTAGCCCCGTCCATTGAAATATCTCGACGCAACTGGGACATTATTCTTACGCTCTTCGTATTGGGTCAGACCGCATTCTTTAAAAGGCATGCCCCTGAAGAAACGAAACGTATCGTTTTCCGAACATGTATTCCCAAGTCCTCTCATTCCGAGACGCTGCAACAGCTTGCGACATCGAAGATACTCTTCGATCAACCGTTTGAACAATGTCATGTAGTGTATCCGTTCGATCTGTTGTCGAAGTCTGTGGGTTACCGGAATGATTCCCTGAATAAGATTCTTTTGACGGAAATCCGACGTATCGCGCACCTGCCGCGCTCTACAAACGGGATTTCGCCGAAACTTCGGACCCTTTTGAGAAATAGCATGCCGCTGCCGCTTTCGGCGGAAGATGCGGCAACAAAACTTGGCATGTCGCGCAGTTCCATGCACCGCCATCTAGGATCGGAGGGGCTGAGTTACAAAGAGATATTGCATCAGGAGCGCCGTGAATACCTGATGGTCCACCTCTCTTATCTAAGCCACAATGATCTGGATCACGAAGCCTTGGGCTTTGGCTCTCGGCGGGCATTGAATGACTTTTGTAACATCCATCTGGGTCGCCCTCTAAGAACCTTCCTTAAAAAACGCCAAAGATAAGGTGCTGTGTAGTCGGCCTCGAGCAGCTTCCTTTCAGCCCAAAGTCGCACACCGTTTTTCGGAGTTAAGATGAGGTGGCTCCGGCTCACGCCGGACGAAGATCCGGTTTGATCCACAATGTTACACAATCAGGGATGCCGCATGGAATTGCGTATCTCCGGTTGAGACAGAAAAGGTAATCTGAGACGGGGAACGACATTATTGGCCCAAAGTCGCCAGGTCATTTGGAACTGCCAGAAAACATTGATTAACTATGTTTTGCAGGCCTTTGCGGTCTGATTTTTTTGCGGCCGGGGTGGGTGGCTGCTCGGTTCGGTGGTTGCTGTTGTTGATACGTAAGGACGGATACACCCATGCCCCAGCGGGATTCGCCAGAGACGCTTTGTCTCCGGGGAACGCGCTTGGGCAGATGCCACAGCTTCTTGGTTCTTCAGGGCCGGGCGCTTCGTGCTCCAACTACAGATCAGGACGGTTCTGCACGGTTACTGATCCTTGCATACAGTACAAATCCGGCGTTTCCAGCGTGCTCTCGGGAGGCTTCGCAAGCTCAGGTGGCGTTGTATCCGGCCTCGCGCCTGACGCGCGTGGGTGTGCTGTCTCACCCGCGACGACGCCTGATGGTTGTCTCGACCGGACGGTTGCCCCGATTTCCAAAGCGATTTTCGTAGGCGAAGCTAGATACAAGACGTCCCGCACCCTGATCGTTGGCGCCACGGATACGTTCCTGAAGCCATCCCATTGTCCCGAGAAAACACCGACCACTGGGTTCGCCCATGTGTCGCTTCAATCCGGAGGTAATGCTGCACAACAGATTGACCGGGTTCATTCGTGGTCAGTCACATGATGGCGATAACTGTGCAGCCGATTGCCGGGGCTTCTTTTGCTTGTGACGCGGAGATCCTTCCCCGCGAGATCCAAACTTTGGGGCAACTAAATAGTTTAGAGCGCGAGGAATTAGGCTAATGGCGACAATCAACGGAGACGACAACGACAACGTCCTTAACGGTACCACTGGCGACGATACAATCAACGGGAATGGCGGCAACGACACAATTGATGCGGGCGCTGGCAATGACACGATTGATGGTGGCGATGGCAATGACACCATCATTGGCGGCAATGGATCTGACACCATCAATGGAGGTGCCGGAGATGACTATATCGACTTGCTGGATTCGACTACTTCTGCACCAGATACTGTCGATGCTGGGTCAGGGAATGATACTGTAAGGGCCTGGTTTGGCAACGATACCATTGATGGCGGCGATGGAACCGACCTGATTGACTACAGTAGCATAGGGAAGGCGACTCCAGTTGACATTGATCTTGCCGCTGGAACCGCCGACATAATCGGCGCGACATTTGGTACCCAGACAGTCACGAATTTTGAAGATGCGACCGGAACGTTTGGCGATGATACAATCGCCGGGACGGACGGCGCCAATGTGTTGAGCGGTCACAATGGGGATGACATTCTTGATGGCCGTGGTGGTGACGACACGCTCGACGGCGGTACAGGCAACGATATCATTGACGGCGGGGCGGGTAACGACAGCATCACCGGCGGTGACGGCGATGATACTCTGACAGGAGGAGATGGCGACGACACGTTTCTGTTAAGTGATGGACGCGATGTTATCACCGATTTCAACACCGGCA
Organism: Ruegeria sp. BHSB056; assembly: GCF_059613305.1. NCBI lineage: Bacteria > Pseudomonadati > Pseudomonadota > Alphaproteobacteria > Rhodobacterales > Roseobacteraceae > Ruegeria > Ruegeria sp. BHSB056. Next base: position 8,456 of record NZ_JBXWSG010000082.1, read on the forward strand.
ACACCGGTGCGATTGATGATGGCGATCAGACCAATAACGATTTTGTTGATCTGAGCGGTTACTACAGCCAGGCCAATTATGACGCAGCAGTTCTTGCCGGGCACATCGACCCGCTTGTTATCAAGAACCCGCTGCAATGGCTGCAAGCTGACCAAGCCGATGACGGCATTCTGAACGACACCTTTGCAGGCTGGGACGCCAATACCACCCTGACATTGCAAAATGGAGGTGTCCCCGTTGCAGGTTCAAATCTGACTTTCGACAACACGAACGTGGTTTGTTTCACCAAGGGGGCGATGATCCTGACACCCAACGGCGAGGTTCCGGTCGAACATCTCAAGGTAGGGGATTTTGTGGTCACGATGGACAACGGGCTCAAACCGATCCGCTGGATTGGTTGCCGGGAACTGAACGCTTGTGAACTTCAGACGATGCCCAATCTTCGTCCGGTTCTGATCCCGGCAGGCCAACTTGGCAACAAACGCGATCTTTTGGTTTCGCGCCAGCACGGCATGGTACTGGATACCCCGACTGGCGGAGGCGGTCAGCAATTGGTCCGGGCCTGCCATCTGGCCGAAACACAGGGACCGATCCGTATCGCGAATGGCAAGAAGTCCGTCTGCTACTATCACATCATGTTTGATCAGCACGAGATCATCTTTGCCGAAGGTGCGCCAAGCGAAAGCTTCTATCCCGGCCCGATGGGGCTGCGGGCGCTTGGGCATTCCGCTTTCTGCGAGTTGGCGCAGATATTCCCTGAAATGAGACAAGTCCTGACCCAGTGCCGGGCCCCAGAGCTTGCCTACGGCGAACGAGCCAGAGCTTTTGCGAAACGCAAAGCCGTTCTATCTGTCGCAATGCACTGATTTTCGCTGAAGCTGCGCCCAAATTAGAGTGATGAATAATATTCGGTTCTGACGGGCATTGGTTCGACACCGAATATCCGAATTGACACTCGATACGTCAAATTTGAGGGGTTACTCTGAAGCGGCGTTTATTGCCTTTAAGTGTCAATTACACAGATCTCACCACCTGAAACACGCCTCGTGATTAATGGTCGGTTGTCGGAACAAGTCGCCTTGATTAAATCGGGCAGTCAGAAAAAGAGGCGAAAGCTATGTGCCGTTCTGATCGTTGTAAGTGTGCAATATGACGCAAAAGAATGCTGAGCTAAGTGGCGATGCAGGGTTGCCCGAAAAAAGAACCGGGATCTTTGCTCTGTATAAAGAAATATCTCGTCTTACTACGCGGGTAATCCGAAAACTGCAAACCGACCAAAAAGCTCTAAAACACGCTGCGGTAGAGTTATTTACGACTGATACGACGCAAGAAATAAGAAAAAAGCGTGAGTGGGAAGTCAGTAGGTTATTCGGGCGCGTCGCGATGCAATCACCAGAGATCGTTGCCAGCTATCTGGTGTTATTGATATTTCTGCCTATCACCAGACCATTCGGTAGTGATGCGTCTCAGTTGAAAATACTGGTTAGTCTTTTGTGGTTTTTCGGTACGATTGCTCATTACTTTTTTGCCACGCTAACTATTAAATACATCTTCTACTATGTAAGGTTTCGTTTCGGGCATTTTATTAGCCTCATAGCAAATGTGTGCGTGTATTCGGTTATCTGCATTATTACACCAATTGTAGTGGTTTCATTTTTCCCAGAGCCAGTGAAACTGGAAGTATCGCAGATGTCGATCTGCTTTCCTTTGGTAATCGCGATAGGTGCCATTTCCACATACTTCAAATATGTAACGATTGAGCATCCGCTTTTTGTGCCGGAAAACGGATACCGGAAGTTACTTATTCACGTTCCCTTGGACAAGAGGGGGACGGTGTTATCCGTATCGGCAGAAGACCACTACATCCGGATAGCAACAACCGCCGGCACAGCCCTTGTCAGAATGGCCTTCACTGACGCACTTAAGCTCTTGGCATCCGAAAAGGGAGACCAATGTCACAGATCGCACTGGGTCTCTTTTGACGCGGTTCAGACTCTGGAAAAGCGCTCAGGCGGTGGCTGCGTCGCAGAGCTTCTTAACGGGGATCGGATTCCCGTTGCCAAGAGTAGGGCAAAAGAATTCCAGGCAATCCTATCATACAGAAATTCCTAAGCATCCTGGCCAGTGTCATTGCATGGGTCGAGATGTGGGTAAAGGATTCTCCGTGACGCAAACCTGCGCGCGACACACTACTCTCCCCTCTCCTGATTTGCTGTTTACAATCATTTTCTAGTCCGCGTGGTTCGCGATGTTATCGACCATTTCGCGTTAGCTATCAGGAATTTAACGAATTTCGCAGGCATGCTGCGACATTCGGTTTTACACTGCTGCATTAACTTTCGAACATCGTTGCTGACGCGAAACACGCACTCCTGCGATCAGAACGCGTCACCAAGAGTAAAGTAGGGAGCGCCCGAAGTTGCTCAGCGACGGTGCGCTCGTTTCGGGGATGTGAGGAATGACAGTTGCCGGCAGGATCACCACTGCACCTTCGTGTGAAATCAAAGTCGAGACCAACGGGTCACGATGCCGCGCCGCTATGGATAAATGCGAAACCCCGGAAGAAAGGTCATGGCCGAGCGGATGGTGGTTGGTGCCAGCATTTATCTTCGGTACCTTTATATGGGGTGCCATCCTGGCGGCGGTGGTGTTCTGACTCGGATTCCCGACATTCCCGGAAGGATCTGGAGTGTAGTTCAATGGTTTTCTGTGCCAGTTGCAAAGCGCAGCAATACCGCGACTACGTCCGGGAAACCGCGATAGCGCGACCGTTCAACCGTCGGATAACAGTCATCGTAGCTCTTATCATCTTGGCATTGGTGTGGGAGATTTTGACTGGGCTAGCGATAAAAGCGTTCTTTGTGCCTTTGTTCACATTCGCCGCTTTTCATTACCTTGATCGACAGGCCGCGATTTACAACTACCGGCACAGCGCATCACAGCGAACCCCTCAGTGCTGGCATCATCTTTATAAAGATGGGTTGCCGAATTGGTCATACTACCGTCAACACCGTCGCGCTCCGCTTTTTCGACAAGTTCGGCAGTAGCCTCAACCAAGCCAGTGTCAGGATGCATCGCGGAGCCCTTGTCGCAGCCAACAGGCAGTTCACGACTTTTCGCGGCAGTTCACGACAACGGGATTTACTTGATATTTCAGCCCAAGGCAGAATGGTCTCAAGGCACGCTGTCTTGCGGCTTCCAAATACAACACTGCATGTACCACTCACTCAACATGCGCACACAGAAGGAAGTCATTATGCGGAGTGTCTAGCTGGCGAAGGTGGTGGATGTGCGCAACCACCTTCGCCGCAGGGGCGTTAGATCGGACCAGGGTAACGGTATTGGTGAGTAACAGTGGACAGCATCTCATTAAGAAAATTCGGTGGGTTGACGATCTCCGTTCCAAAGAATGCGTGTAGTACAGTGCGCGGGCTGTTAACGACGCAAGAGATAGCAACTGCATCTGATGCAGTGCCGGTTTTTGACGAACGGGACCGTTCAAAGAAACGCAATGCGCAATCTTTGATCTGCCAGTTGAATTTTCGCACAACCTCGACAGTGTGCTAGCACGATGCCCCGGACCGCAATTTTCGAAGCGGAAAGAGGAAGAATACACCTTTTTGCTCGAATTCATGAAGCCGTTTCTCGTCTTGCCAGCCACACCGAACGCACAAAGAGACTTCCTATTTTCGCAACGGTGGAGACATCATGAATACCGGGCTTGTACAAGTCGTTGCCTTGACGATAATCCTTCTTTTGTCCGGCTGTGGTCAGACATGGCGCACTGATTATCATAAACCTCCGGATCGGCAGTTGGCCGCTCAATGGAAGGTTGTGGGTGTCGTATCGACAGTGCCAAGAAGCCTTTCTGTATCGGAGGCGAATACCTTTGCACCTGACGCTGATATTGTGTGGCGAGAAGACCCGCCCGGAGACAGATATGATCAAGTCGGCCGTATCATGCAGGATGCAGTTACGCGTGGGACTGTCGGTCTGCATGGTCAAAAAGCTGTTCGTGTAGAAGTGACAGTCAATCGCTTCCACGCCCTGACTGAAAAAACCCGCTACTCGAACTATCAGGTCGGTGTTCACAATATCGGTTTCGCGATCCGTGTCATAGATGCACATTCTGGCATCGTGCTGGCGTCTGAAGACGAAGTTGATGCCGATCTGATTGCGTATACGGGATTGCAGGCACTTGAAGCCGTCAGGCGCGGAGAAACGCAGCGTGTTCGCATCACACGCCACGTCGCCGCCGTCGTCGCCGGTTGGCTTGGAACAGGTCCGGACGTACGAGGTGCCTTCTCGCGGTCGGGCAGATAATCAGCCCGGCCGTGTCGCATGGATCGTTTCATCAGCGTGGCCAGGTGATTGGGTGTTGTCACGTTAACCCCCGAACAGCCAAGGAATACTGTTTTATGAAATTCAGGCTGTTTGAGTGGCGGCATTCCAGGCGTAAATTGCTTCGAGGCGGCGATATCGGATTGTTAAGGCGGAGCGACGGCGAGCGGAGACGCTGAAGCAATTGCGGATTGCTGAGTGGGTCGCTACGAACCTTTGCAACCCTCCTGGAGAACGATGGCCTTGCATCGTCCTTTCCCTCTTTCGGAAAGGGAGATGACTGTTTTCAGCTCGATTGTTGAGGCCTTTGTGCGACCAATGATCCAAACCTTGCGCGACCTCTCGCTTGGCGGCACCATACGAGCGTAGTTTGTCCGTAATGACCCGCTTGGGAATGAAACCAAGACACTTTATCAGGCGGCGCAACAGCCGTTTTGCCGCCCATTTGTCCCGCCTGGGTTGGAGGATTTCCTCCAGCACGACGCCATGCTGATCAACCGCACGCCAAAGCCAATACTTGCGCCCCGTGATTCTCACGGCAACTTCATCCAGATGCCAGACATCACCTGGACGGTTCCGTCTCTGCCGCAGATTTCGAGCTACCGCCGGCCCGAATTTGATGACACAACGCCGGACAGTTTCGTAAGAAGCATCGATCCCGCGCTGCAGCAGCATCTCTTCAACTTCCCGCAAGCTAAGATTAAAGCGAAGGTACAGCCACACCGCGTGCGCAATGATCTGAGGAGGAAATCGGTGACGCTTGTAGCAGATTGATGATGACTTCACCGACGTCACCTACCCCCAAATCATATCATCGGCAACCGAACGACAGTTAACTTGACAACACCGTCAGTTCAGCCCGTCTCTGATTTTGTGCTTGCGGCGAACGGCAGGTTCGACGGGCCGCATTGCAGTATAGGTTGGTAAAGCTCAATGGCCGGTTTGGGCTAGACCCCACGTTAATCTGTCAAACCGGCCAGCCGCAGACCATCGGTAAGCTGCTCGAAATCATCTGGCCGCCTCCACATGGACTGAAATCCGCGTACTAAGCTTTCGACAGTGTCTTCGCCGGCCTCGATACCGCGGCTTGAAAACTCATCGTGACGTTCAGTGATGAACTCGCTCAATGTTGCTGAAGCTTCCTTGTCCCGCCCAAGCTGAGCATAGGAAGCCGCAACGAACGCCGTGGCTAGCGAGTTGAGCCGCGCTGCTCCCATCAAAAACCCGAGCGTCGCCTCAAAATTGCTGTTGAAGAATTCGATCTGCCCCATGATCCAGTCAATCGCAGGTGGATGAAGAGGGTCCATCCGCATCGCCTGCCCTACGACCTCACGCGCTTTCTCTGGGTGGCCGAGCAGGAGGAAAGCATAACCGCACCAAGCCATCGACTCCGCCTCGCTTTCTATCATTGAAAGTGTCTTGTTGAACTGTGCCTCGGCTTCATCCCAAAGTCCGGCACAAAGATAGGCAAACCCGAGTTGGTCCTGGATGTAGACGTCACGGTTGTCCAGTGCCACGCCCTTTCGGGCGATCGTCAAGGTATGGGACGGCGCATCGGGATCTGCCAATCCGAGCCAAAGATCAATCACATAGGTATCTGAAAGGTACATGTAGGATCGAGCGATGGACGGATCGAGCGCAATTGCCCGTTCCAGCAGGGCTCTGGCTTTGGCTGTGTCGCGGGCATTCAGACTATCGCGTAGTGCCTTGCTCCTAAGCATCAATTCATATGCCTTCATCTCGTCTGCTGGCTTCTGCGCCGAACGGCCAACAACATCGTGCTGGACACGTCCCGGCAGAACCGCGACGATGCTGCGGGTCACCTCATCCTGAACGGAAAAAATGTCTTCCAGTTCGCGATCATAACGTTCGGACCATAGTTGCGCGCCCGAATGACCGTCAGCGAGCTGTACCGAGACTCTCACTCGGCCACCGGCCTTCCGGACGCTGCCTTCGACCAAGTAGTCTGCACCCAAGGTCTTGGCAATTTCGGAAGGATCGATCTCTTGTGCTCTGAACCGGAAAGAAGCATTTCGGGAAACAACCTGCAGCGTCCGAAATCGCGACAGACCGACTATGACATCTTCCGCGATGCCGTCGCTGAAGAAGGCCTGTTCTGGATCGCCGCTCAGGCTATGGAAAGGTAGCACCGCAATTGTTGCTTTTCCGGATGCCACAGGTTGAGGCGGTTCGGGGTGCCCCTGAACAGGCCCGCCAATACGCCAGGCATGCACCGGCTCGGCGATGTTTCGTACATTATGGGTTCCGGCATCCTCCCAGGTGACTGGAAGATTATTTCGGACAACGCGATAGACCGCTTCGGATACCAGTACACCACCGGGCGGGGCTAGCTTTTCCAGCCGCGCCGCGAGGTTCACACCCGATCCGAAGACGTCACCGTTGCGCAAAATAATATCACCGAGAGTGACGCCAATGCGGAAGCGTATTGGATCGGGGCCTGCCACTGGCGTATTTTGCCATTTAACGGCACAGGCAACGGCATCCGCCGCACTTTCAAAGCTCGCCAGTAAGCCGTCGCCCATCTGTTTGACGATACGACCGTGATAAAGGTCGACGAGCGGCGCAACGACGTTCTCGATATGAGCTGACAGCATTTCGAGAGTGCCAGCCTCGTCCCGTTCCATCCGACTTGTGTATCCGACCATATCAGCCATCAAAATGGCCGCCAGCTTTCGCCCCACGCTCGCGCCCCCCCTTTCCGATGCATACAACTTGCCGAGGGATTAGACAAAGCGAAATAAAAACCAGGCCTCAATGACAGCTTCGTCCGCGGTCCCAACCTTCAATGTCCATTCGATCTTGCAATTGTTGCGAAGGTCTACTCTTACGGGCCGCGCCGCCGCATCGCCGCCAAATGCCCAAAGGCAGCTGTGGGCCGCGAGCGACAACGGCCCGAAGTTGTTAGATTTCAATGGCCTCGGCGAATGTTAGCGCTTCTTCAAGTTCGACGCTTAGGTGCCGGACTGTGCTGTCCATCTTGGTGTGTTCGCGCAAGAGTTGAACCGCACCGCACGTTGCCGGTCTTCTTGTAAATCTGGGCTACCTTTGTTTACCTCATCGAATGCGTGCCAAATGCGCTCGCCTCTAGTCCGGTTGAAGTGGCCCAATCGCGGACGTTCCGCGGGTACTGGCGAGGTGTGATATGAAGACGCTCATGGAAGCGGCCCGGCCAAATGTACTCTGAGCCGATCATGAGTTCATCCTCCATCCACTTCTCGACCGAGGCGCTTGTGCCTTCGGATATCTCAAAGCGCACTGGTTTTTGCGTTTTGCTTTGCAATACGGAAGCCCGTTCTTTGATCTGGCCAGATGCCATGACGTCGACGACTTTCATCTTAACAAGGTCAGAGCCAAGCAGCTTGCTGTCGACCACCATGTTGAACAGTGCGAGTTCGCGATGATTTTCTGCCAATTCAAGACGAACACGGATTGTCCAGACATGCTTTGGCTTCGGCGACCGTTTTTGATCGACGATGCGGCCTTTTCTCCAAGCGGGGCGGAGTGAGCGAAGGGCTCGTGGGTTTGGTGTTCCCATGACTGATCCTCCGATCCGCCATGCCTCCCAGAGCGACAACGCGACGTTGACGAGGGACCTTATCACAGGATTGCTGCGCGGCCCCCCAGGTCAGCTCTGAGCCAATTTTGCTTGATGCAGCATTCTGCGAAACTGACCGTGAAGCCCAGTTATACCTCAGCCGAGTGAACCTCGATCCTCGTTTTGACAGAATTTGCGACGTAGCACTTCCCGTGAGCCTCGTGATGCAGACTCTTCAGAGTCTCTGGCAACGGCGGTTCTCCTGTCCAAGAAATATTCGGACGCAGATGAACTTGCGATAACCAAAGCTCCCCCTTTTCGTTTGCCTCCATATTCCCAATGGCTTTATCCAAATAGGAGGCGACCACATATCCGGCGCGGCGCGCGATTTCCAGAAACCAGAGCATGTGACAGGACGCAATCGCCGCGACCAGCGCCTCTTCAGGATCGATCCCCTCGGGGTTTGAGAATGGCGGCGGAACGACGAGCGGTGATGCCGATGCCTGACAAACAGCGCCGCCGTCAAATTCCCATCGGTGGGCCCGACTATAAGTGCCTCTTGCGAAATCGCCTATCACAAAAC
>NZ_JBXWSG010000083.1:0-16858 GCF_059613305.1 Ruegeria sp. BHSB056
AAAAGTTGCGCCGGATCAGATTTCAATGGCGTCTTTGTCCACAACATTGGCGACTAATGCCTTGGTAGAAGGGCAGGGCGGGCGCGTTGCGTTGATCTACATCGGATTCAAAGACGGCGACCTTGAAAAGCACGGTTTGAAGGACGCGTTAAAAGGGGACCCGGCCCTGGTTATGTCTGGTGGGCATTCCCATTCTGGCAGCGAAGCTGCGCCATTGGATATTGCCGCGCTGGAGCAATTTTTAGGCTCTCATAAGGGCATTTCAGGCTTTGCCATAGCCGCTCAGTTTGCCACACGAAATCCCGCGCACGAGTTGGAAGCCGCACGGATCGTTTCGGAAAGAACCGGGGCTCCGGTCACATGTTCGCATCACTTGTCGGCAAAGCTGAACGGGCCGAAACGCGCCGTGACGGCCGTGTTGAATGCACGGCTGATCGGGATGATCGACCGTTTGATCGGGCGGGCGCAGGACCGGCTGCGCGAGTTGGGGATTATGGCGCCGATGATGGTTGTGCGCGGTGATGGGGCGTTGATGAGTGCTGAACAGGCGCGTGAACGCCCTATTGAAACGATCCTGAGCGGACCTGCCGCGTCAATTGTCGGCGCGCGCTGGTTGACCGGCGCAGAGAATGCGTTGGTGTCGGATATTGGAGGTACGACAACTGACGTGGCGTTGATCCGTGACGGCAAGCCCGCGATCGACTCGGCCGGGGCACAAGTAGGCGGGTTCCGCACCATGGTCGAGGCAGTTGCGATGCGCACCCATGGCCTTGGAGGTGACAGTCAGGTGCATGTCGTGACCGAGGGATTGCAGGGCGGTGTGTTTCTGGGGCCGCGCCGCGTTCTTCCGGTATCCTTGATCGCTTCGGAAGCGCCCGAGATCGTTCATGCCATTCTGGATGAGCAATTGCGGGCCACGACGGTGGGTGAGCACGATACGCGCTTTGCCCGTCGCGTGCCGGGAATACATGACGACGGTATAGATGTTCGCGAAGAAGCCCTGCTAGACCGGTTGGGAGATCAGGTTCTGCCGATTGGTTCCTTGCTTCGGTCCCGAATGGAGAGCGGTGCATTGACCCGGTTGGTGGACCGCGGGATCATTCAGATCTCGGGCGTGACGCCGTCGGATGCCAGCCATGTACTGGGGCGGGTGGATGCCTGGGATGCGGACGCCGCCCGTAAGGCACTTGAACTGGTCGCACGCAAACGGGTCGGGTCCGGGGACATGTTGGCAAATTCCGCCGAAGCGCTGGCGCAGATGATCGTGGACCAGTTGACAGAACAAACCAGTTTGACCTTGTTAGAGGCGGCTTTTGATGAGGAACCGGACAGTTTCGGGCTGCCGTCACAGGAGCTGGCGCGGCATATCCTGACACAGCGCGGATTGGCGCAGCATCGCGGTTTGTTGTCGCTGACTGCAGCCTTGAACGTTGATGTTGTGGGGCTTGGAGCGTCAGCCCCCAGCTATTACCCGGCGGTCGGTGAACGGCTGCACTGCCGAATGATCCTGCCAGAACATGCGGGTGTAGCCAATGCGATTGGCGCCGTCGTGGGGCGGGTGACCTTACGGCGATCGGGCACGGTGACAAGTCCCGCCGAAGGGCGGTATCGTGTACATCTCGAGGGCGGGCCCAAGGATTTTTCCGCATCAGAAGATGCGCTGGCTTTGCTGGAAAATGTTCTGAGGTCGGAAGCTGAAGGCGCGGTGCGCGAAGCTGGTGCAGAAGATATCCGCGTGATTGTGGATCGCGACATCAAAACCGCGCGGGTCGAGGCCAATGATGTGTTTGTCGAGGCAATGATCACGGTCGAGGCTAGCGGGCGACCGCGGGTTGCGGCGGGCTAGCCCCTCTGACTTGTCCAGAGGGGCCGGGCAGGTGGTGCTTTATTCTGCGGCGCTGGCGCGTTCGGGAAGAACCCAGTCCTGGCGTGGGAAGTGGCAGGTATATCCGTTCGGGATGCGTTCAAGATAATCCTGATGCTCGGGTTCGGCCTCCCAGAAATCGCCGACGGGTTCGACTTCGGTTACGACTTTTCCCGGCCACAAGCCGCTGGCATTCACGTCTGCGATAGTATCCAGGGCGGTTGCTCTTTGGGCTTCGTCGACGTGGTAAATCGCTGAACGATAGCTCATTCCTCGGTCGTTGCCCTGCCGATTGACAGTGGTCGGGTCGTGAATCTGGAAGAAAAATTCCAGCAGGTCGCGGTAACTGATCAGCGATGGGTCAAACCAGATCTCGATCCCTTCGGCGTGGGTGCCGTGGTTGCGATAGGTGGCGTTGGGCACATCGCCTCCGGTGTAGCCCACCCGGGTCCGCAAGACGCCTGGCAGCTTGCGGATCAGGTCCTGCATACCCCAAAAGCAGCCTCCGGCCAGTACAGCACGTTGTTCAGTCATTGGATTTCCTCCACGTGGATCAGGAATTCGGCGTAACCTTCAGCCTCCATCTCATCCCGATGGATGAACCTGAGCGAGGCCGAGTTGATGCAATATCGCAGGCCGCCATGTTCTCGCGGGCCGTCGGGGAAGACATGCCCCAGATGGCTGTCGCCGTGTTTCGAGCGAACCTCGGTCCGGATCATACCATGTGTTGTGTCGCGATACTCTTCCACATGCTCGTGGACGATAGGTTTGGTGAAGCTGGGCCAGCCACATCCGGATTCGTATTTGTGGGTCGAAGCAAACAGCGGCTCGCCTGACACGATGTCCACGTAGATGCCCGGTTCCTTGTTCCCCAAATACTTGCCCGTCCCCGGCCGTTCGGTGCCGTTGCGTTGGGTGACGTGAAATTCTTCGGGCGAAAGTGCCGCAATAACCGTGGGGTCTTTGGTGTAACGTGTCATGGATCCTCCGGCTGATTTGACGGTTGTGCCATTATCTGGGGGCTGCCGACTAGAAAGCAAAGCGATATTTCAAACAGCTCTCACAGACGTGCAGTCGGTCAGACGCAAACAGATAGGCCCTTGTGTTAGGCCGAAGTCGTTTTGCCGGCAGGTTGGCGTGACAGTTGAACAGCAAGAATACCCAATGTCGTGACTGTAACGCCAATTGCGTCCATCGCGCCCAGTTTCTCGCCCAACAATATGGCCGCAATCGTGACACCGAATACCGGGTTCAAAAAGTGGAACGTGGCTGCGCGGATCGCGCCGATGCGATCCAGAAGAAGGAACCAGATCAGCGTGGCCAGCAACCCAGGAAACAGGGTTGTGTAGGTGAACGCCAATGCCAGTGGCAGCGTCGGGTGGATGTAAATGGTCTCAAAGATCGGCGCGGCCACGAACAACGTCGCTGAGCCTACAAGCATCTGCAGACCCACGACCATCATGAAGTTACCGCCCGAAGTCGCGCCGCGAACCGCGAGGGTGGCAAAGGTCAGCGCCAAAGCTCCGATGCCGCACAACGCGATGCCGAACATGTCGACACCAGAACTGATCCGGCTGCTCATGATCAGGGCGACGCCGGTGAATCCGGCAAACAATCCCAAAACTCCGAGAGGGCGCAGTTTCTCGCCAAAAATCAGCCACCCTGCCAGCGCCACCAGCAAGGGCATTGTGGACGCGATAATCGCCGCAACCGAAGCCTCGACCGTTTGCATCGCGTAAAAATTCAGACCCAAATACAGGGCATTTTGGCAGATACCGAAAAGAATTGTCGCCCGCCACTGGTTCCGGGTCAGGTGCCAGCTTTGCCCCATCGCCCGGGCAATCAGAACCCCCAAAACCCCTGAGATCAAAAACCGCAGGGCTAGCGAAAACAAAGGAGAGGCGTCTGCCACGATGATCCGCGCCGAGGTAAAGGCAGACGACCAGATCAGGGCAAATGTCAGCCCCATGGCTATGGCGCGCAGATCCATGGAGACCCCCTGTCACTTTGCGCGGACTGTCCCCGATTTTGTGATGGGTCGCAAGCGCTGCGCGTTAAAAAAGACACATCCGTGATGCAACGAAAGTCACGAGGATGTTTTTATTGATTGACTGAACAATTAAAGTTATCGGCTCCGGGATCTGACATATCAAGGGAGGGTTGTCGGTGCTTCTGGAGTACATTCTATCTTTTGGCGTCCTGCTGGCATTGGGCTTGGTCGCGTTCTTTGTCGTGAAGTGGTGGAACCTGCGATGCGTTGGCGTGACACCTGTTCACCTTTTCACGTTCATCGCGATCCTGTTTACGTCTGGTCTGGATGTTGGCCTGATCATGTTCCCGCTGACAGAATTTGGTGGGTATGCCGAAGATCCGGCCTATGCCTTTGCCAACCCGCTGGCGATCGAATTCGGTTTCTGGGGGTTTCTGATCTGGGCGTTTTACTTCCTGACGGCCTTCTATTTCTGCGTGATCGAACCCCGCGTGAACTTCTTTGAGATTCCGCTGGTCAAGCTGATCAACAACGTCGTCATCATCGGTACCTGCGCCTTTACCGCCAGCCTGTTCCTGATCTACCTGCCTGGCTACCTGCCAGAGGTCGGAGATGGCGAATCTGTTGTTACCACCTTCTACGTCATCGTGTTTGTGGTCATTCTGGCGGCGGCGTACTCATCGACCGACCTGAAATATGTGCGCATCCTGTCGGTCGGTTCGACCTTCCTGTTCCTTGCGCTGATTCTGGGTATGTGGGCGGCAGCTGGCATGGGAATGACCGGGTTTATCGAAACCGGAAGTAACATTGGCGCCTATTTCACCAATGTGCACAAGTTTGTCCTGCCGTTGACCGATTATCATGCCTTCTACCTGTTCTGGTGGTTTGCGTGGTCAATCATGATTGGCCAGTTTACTTCGCGCTTTGTGGGCGGGTTAAAGACCTGGCAGCTGCTGGCGGCGTTGTTGATCTTCCCGTCCATCCCGCTGGGGATCTGGTTCACCGTTCTCTACTACTATCACCTGAACGGTATCAGCACCGCAGGCATCACCAATATCGCGATGGTAATCGTGGGTGTGACCTTTGTGATCAATTCGCTGGACTCGCTGATTAGGCTCTATACGGACAACCTGAACATGACCGCCGAACGGTTTGGCAAGGCGGCCTATGTCGCTGGCAACGTCGCGCTGCTGTTTGTCCTGACCCTGCTGTTCCAGAGTCAGTGGTTGCAAATCCAGTGGATCGGAGCCGTCGTAGTCGGTCTCTACCTGGCTTGCGTGGCCTATATCCTTGTCACCAAACGCAAAGAGGTGATGATTATCGACGCTATGCCGGAAGACCGTGATCTGGACTTCCACAAGGTTGAGACAATTCACTGATTGCTTGAATCTAGTGTACCAAAAGCGGGTCTCGACATCGGGGCCCGCAACTCTTTTTAGAGGCTGCCCGATCCGGTCCTCATTCCTTGTCGTTCACTTCAGTTCGTGTCGAGACGATATTTGAGGAAGCTGTGGCCAGCGTAGTCTACTTGCCCAACAAAATACGCGCCGAGTTTGGTCATTGCGTGCAGTTTCGTGCGCGAAGGTGGCAGCAAGAATGTCACGAACGGAATACGATTGTCCTGCTTTGCGAACGCGATAGCCTGACGTGCAATTTTGGCACCCAGTCCAAATGCACTGGGTTTCAAGACCAGTCCGAAATCCCACTCTTCACCTTCTTTTTGAAAACCACCCCATCCCACATATTGTCCGCGGTGCAATATTGCCCAATGACCAAGGCCGTCCCGCGCCCAACACGACTCTTTCGCGCGAATGAAACTGGCGACTGTTTCCTCATCCCAGTCCTGCGTTAGGAGAGGCATGTGTTCGGCAAGAATTGGATTTCTCATATGCACCAGTATCTCAGGCGCTGAGACGAGGGGCAGTCGCGTGAAGGTAATATCCTGTTCCATAGAACTGGGATTTAGCGGGCCAAGCAGGAAATCAAAGGGTTGTCCTTTAAATTCGTGCCCGGGACATCCAGTGTTGGATTGTAGCCTTTAGTTACAGCCTAATATCTTATGATATAGTTGCGCAGGCCGTAGGACGTAAAGTTTAGGCACAAAAAAGGGGCCGCGTAACCGCCACCCCTTTACATGGTTCCAAGCGCTTTGGATCAGCCGTTCACGCTGTCTTTCAGTGCTTTCGCGATGGTCATTTTAACAACCTTGTCGGCTTCTTTGGTGAAGGTTTCACCGGTTGCCGGGTTGCGGACCTGACGCTCGGGGCGTTCGCGGCAGTAGATTTTGCCAACGCCAGGCAGGGTTACTGCACCACCTGCGGAAACTTCGCGCGTGATCAGGCCGGTGATGGCCTCCAGCGCAGAGTTCGCGGATTTCTTATCGGTTCCCATTTCCTCAGCGAGAGCAGCAACCAGCTGAGTCTTTGTCATAGGTTTTGCCATTTCTTGGTCTCCTTAACGTGCCCGATCTATAGGGCCTCACCGCGTAACTGTAACGGGATATTGTGATCAAACACAACGAGTAGTAGCGTAAAAACCCCTAAAAATATGGGGAAAACGTTGCTTTTTTGCGTCAGAGGAAGGCAGTTTCGTCGAAGGAACGCAATTTCCGGCTGTGCAGACGCTCTAACGGCATGCCGCGCAGGTGTTCCATGGCGCGTATCCCGATCATCAAATGACGGCTGACCTGGGTGGTATAAAAGGACGACGCCATGCCCGGCAGCTTCAGTTCACCGTGCAGGGGTTTGTCCGACACGCACAGCAAAGTGCCGTAAGGAACGCGGAAGCGATAGCCGTTCGCGGCGATAGTGGCGCTTTCCATATCCAGCGCGATCGCCCGCGACTGGCTGAGGCGCTGAACCGGCCCGGTTTGATCGCGCAGTTCCCAGTTGCGATTGTCAACCGATGCAACTGTTCCTGTCCGCATGATCCGCTTCAGTTCATACCCTTCCAACTCGGTCACCTCGGCCACGGCGCGTTCCAGCGCGACCTGAACCTCGGCCAGGGGCGGGATGGGCACCCAGACCGGCAGGTCATCATCCAGAACCTTGTCATCCCGTAGATATGCATGGGCCAGAACGAAATCGCCCAATGCCTGTGTGTTGCGCAGCCCGGCGCAATGGCCAACCATCAGCCACGCGTGCGGGCGCAGAACCGCGATATGGTCGGTCGCTGTTTTGGCATTCGACGGGCCGACACCGATGTTCACCAAAGTAAGACCCGAACCATCTTCACGCTTCAGGTGATAGGTTGGCATCTGGGGCAGTTTCAACGGCTGCTCGATTTCTGCGTCCGGCTGCGTGATCTCGACATTCCCGGTCGAGACAAAACTGGTGTACCCGCTACTGGGATCAGCCAACTGCTCGCGGGCGTAGTTTTCGAATTCCGAAACATAGAACTGATAGTTCGTGAACAGAACGTGGTTCTGAAAATGCCGGGCATCTGTCGCTGTGTAATGTGCCAGTCGCGCAAGTGAATAATCGACGCGCTGGGCAGTAAACAATGACAAGGGGCCGACGGCGTCTTCATTTTCATGCACACCGTTAACGATGTCATCATTCGTGGTCGTCAGATCCGGCACGTCAAACACGTCACGCAGGGTGAAAGCAGCCGCACCCTGATGCGGCACAACCAGATCTGATGTATGCGCCACGGCAAAATGCACCGGAATCGGTGTGTCCGATGCTGCAATCGTCACCGGTTGGTCGTGGTTCTTGATCAACAGGGCAATCTGCTGGGTCAGGTAGGAGCGGAATAAATCCGGGCGCGTTACGGTTGTAGCGTGAACACCGGGCTCCGCCACATGCCCAAAACTCAGGCGGCTGTCGACTTGAGCATAAGTCGACGTCTTTATGCGAATCTCGGGGTAATAGGCCCGATATCTGGCGGTTGGTGCTCCATTTTGCAGCACCTTCGAGAAGCTGTCGCACAGAAATTCCGTTGCTTGAGTGTAAAGCTCCTCCAGTCGCGCAACTGCGGCTGCGGGATCGGTGAATTGTTTTGGCGAAAGGGCTTCAGGTGTCAGGAGTGTCGTCATGCCAAAGGTTCCAGAAGATCAATTTTTTCGAATGTGCGCACGTCAACCAGCCCGAGATCAGAGATCCTGAGTTCCGGTATGACGACCAACGCCAGCAGCGAATGTTGCATATACGCGTTGTTCAGATTGCAGCCACATTCCT
Source organism: Ruegeria sp. BHSB056 (assembly GCF_059613305.1). NCBI lineage: Bacteria > Pseudomonadati > Pseudomonadota > Alphaproteobacteria > Rhodobacterales > Roseobacteraceae > Ruegeria > Ruegeria sp. BHSB056. Next base: position 8,033 of record NZ_JBXWSG010000083.1, read on the forward strand.
GCATGGCCTGAACCATCCTGTCCGCCTTGGCCGCAACTTCGGCGGCCGGGCTGTCGGACATCAGACCGGCAATGGGAAGTTCGACCATCGCCAGTTCCTGGCCGTCCCTAAAGATCGTGATGCCGCCACCCACTTCGGCCAGTCGATTCGCGGCCAGCGCCATTTGTTCACGGTCGGTACCGACGACGATCATGTGGTGACTGTCATGTGCCACGGTCGAGGCCATGGCCATTTTCCCCTGATATCCAAACCCCGAGACAAAGGCGTTGGTGACGCCCCCTGTCGCCCGGTGTCGTTCGACCAGTGAGATCTGACATACGTCTCCTTCACCTTCAACAAGCCCGCCAATAATCGGCAATTCGGCTTTCAGCGCTTTTGTGGGTGCCTGGTTTTCTACCACGCCAATGACGTTGGCCCTTACCTTGTTTGCGCCCTTCGGTGCCGCGATCTCAAAATCGGTCGAGGTCAGTGCGTGCTTCAGATGAACGGTGCGACGTGCCTTGTCGGGCCAGTTCAGATGGGGGCAATCAACCTTGATCACCCCGTGTTCCGCAACAACCTGTCCGCGCGCTATGACCAGTTCGATCGGCAATTCAGTCAGGTCAGAGCTGAGGATGATATCCGCCCGTCGTCCCGGCGTGACCGATCCGATCTCGCGTTCCAGACCGAAATGCGTGGCGGTGTTGATCGTCGCCATCTGCAGGGCCACAAGCGGGTCACAACCACAGTCAATCGCGTGGCGCACGACGCGGTTCATATGCCCATCGTTGACCAGCGTGGCAGAGTGGCAGTCATCCGTGCACAGGATGAAATTGCGCGCATCCAGACCTTTTTCGGTGACTGCGGTAATCTGGCTTTCAATGTCATACCAGGCCGAGCCCAACCGCATCATCGACCGCATTCCCTGACGGACCCGTGCGATGGCATCCGCTTCGCAGGTGCCTTCGTGGTCATCGGCAGGTCCACCAGCCACATAAGCCGCGAAATCAGGCCCTAAATCAGGGGATGCGTAATGCCCGCCGACGACCTTGCCTGCCCGCTGCGTGGCCGCAATCTCGGCCAGCATTTTGGAATCTCCGTGAATCACGCCGGGGAAGTTCATCATTTCCCCCAAGCCGATGATCCCGGGCCAGTTCATCGCCTCGGCCACGTCTTCGGGGGTGATTTCATATCCTGTCGTCTCTAGCCCCGGCGCAGAGGGCGCGCAGGACGGCATCTGAGTGAAGATGTTGACCGGCTGCATCATTGCTTCATCATGCATCATGCGCACACCGTCCAGCCCCAACACATTGGCGATCTCGTGCGGGTCGGTGAACATACTGGTTGTGCCATGGGGGATCACAGCGCGGGCAAACTCGGCGGGGGTCAGCATCCCCGATTCGATGTGCATATGCGCGTCGCACAAGCCGGGCAGGATAAAGCGGCCTTGCGCGTCGATAACCTGTGTCTCTGGTCCGGTACAATGCGAGGCGTCTGGACCGACAAATGCAATACGGCCTGCCGCGATTGCAACTGAATGGTTCGGCAGCAGTTCGCGGCTGTGCACATTTACCCAAGTCCCACCCTTTATTACCGTGTCTGCTGCCTCACGTCCGGCAGCAACTGCGATCAATCTGGGGGCGACATCGGGCCAAGTTGGGAAGGGTGTGTTTTCCATGGCTCAACTTTCACGAATGCGCGCGCGGGTGCAACCCCGGTTCTTCACTACGGTCGGCGGATCACAATCCTGCAAATCTGCCCAACCCGGCCATCGAAAGCTGACATGGGCGCCGACAGCGCCCAAGAACTCGTCCGAGTTTACGTTTCGGACCCAAATTCTCGCCGTATCCAGTTCGCAAACGTGACCGCCCCGGGCGTATCCTCAGCCTGCGGGGAGAGCAGCAGATAATACGCCTCAGGCATCGGGGCGCGATGCTCAAATGGTGCGACCAGTCGTCCCTGATCGATCAGGTGACCCGCGATGGTATCATGGGCCAGGCACAGGCCACCTCCGGCCATCGCGGCTGATAAACAAACCAGATAGGTTGTCGCATAGGTAATAGGCGGATTCTGCCAATTCAGAGCCTGATCTTCCGCCCATGTCGCCCAGTTGGTCAACAGGTTGGAACAGTCGAACAGAGGTTTTTCCTGAAGGTCTTGCAGGCACACCTGATATCCCGGCGCGCAGACGGGGTAGTAATATTCAGAGCGCAGCATTTCTGTCCGGGTTGTATCTGAGGGTCGAAGGGAAAACCTGATCTCGACCGCTGCGCCTTCGGCCATCTCGCGCGGTTCCCACAGCTCGGTGAAGATGTTCAGCTGAACATCCGGGTGTTCAGCCCGAAATAACGGAAGGCGCGGGGCCAGCCAGTTCACGGCGAAACTGATGTTGCACTGCACCTGGACCGCATTCTGTTGCGCGCCAGTTACCGCCTGAGTGCCCCGTATCAGCGTCCGAAACGCCTCGCGCACCACCGGCAAATAGGTGATCCCGGCCTCTGTCAGCTCAAGCGCCTTCGGGCGTCGCAGGAACAATGGCTGACCCAGGTGACCTTCCAGCGATTTGATCTGCTGACTAACCGCACTTTGCGTCATGTTCAGATCCCGCGCCGCGTCAGTGAATGACAGGTGGCGGGCTGCGGCTTCGAATGTGCGCAGCCAGCCAAGCGGGGGAAGCTTGTTTTGCATCGGCATAACTCCGGCATAAGTTCAGCTAATGGGATAGTTGCGTTTTTTTCGTTGGTCAAATTGCCGGACCAAATGCAGGCTTTGGTCATTCGAAGATATCAAAGGACGCATCACATGAGTCTCACCAACCTTCGTCCCAACATCGATCATTGGTCAGAACGTGTGGACATGGCCGCAACCTTTCGCTGGACAGCCCGGCTGAATATGCATGAAGCCGTTGCCAACCATTTCAGTCTTGCTGTGAACAAAGACGGGACGCAGTTCCTTATGAACCCCAATCAGGCGCATTTCTCGCGTATTCGCGCGTCTGATCTGTTGTTGTTGGACGCCAACGATCCGGATGTGATGTCCCAACCCGGTGCACCTGATCCCACGGCCTGGGGCCTGCACGGTTCGATCCATCGCCACTGCCCGCACGCGCGTTGCGTCATGCATGTGCATTCGATTTTCGCAACTGTTCTGGCCTCACTGGCCGACAGTACGCTTCCGCCAATCGATCAGAACACCGCGACCTTCTACAACCGCTACGTTGTTGACGAAGAATTTGGCGGGTTGGCTTTTGAAAGCGAAGGCGAGCGGTGCGCCGGGATGCTGGCTGATCCGAAGAAGAAGGTCATGATCATGGGCAACCACGGGGTTCTGATTACGGGCAGTGACCCTGCAGATACCTTTAACAGGCTCTACTATTTCGAGCGCGCTGCCGAAACATACATCCGGGCACTGCAAACAGGCCTGCCCCTGCGGGTGCTGTCGGATGAGATTGCAGAGAAAACAGCGCAGGAACTGGACGACTACCCCGATCAGGCGGAAGCGCATCTTCGAGCGATCAAGGAAATACTTGATGCAGAAGGCTCGGATTACGCAACCTGAATGCAAGACAGAGTGACCGACATGCGAGATTCCAAGCAGGACCCCGAAGCTGCCCGCTGGCATTACCACCCCGACGGGCCAGTGGGTCTCAACCCGCTGTTCAGTTGGCCACCACGTCCGGCGGCCGTGCTGAAATGGTACAGCGGAGCGTGGTTGCAAATCACCGCCCTGACCCTGTGCATGACCTTGGCCGTCATCGCCTATGCGTTCTTTTTCCCTGCGTTAGAGACGATGAAAAGCTTTGCGCCCGGATGGATGTTTCGGATCTGGTTGCTGAACATGGTGCCGCAAACTCTGGTAGCAGGAAGCCTGCACTGGTGGCTGTACATGCGCAAAGGGCAGGGGATGTACAAAAAGTTTGATCGCAGGGACCTGACACGGGACAACGGAACATTCACATTCCGCAATCAGGTCTGGGATAACATTTGGTGGACGCTGGGCAGCGCCATGACGGTGGCGACCATTTACCAGTGGGTCATCTTTTGGTCGATGGCAAATGGCTGGGTTCCGACGATTACCTGGGCCAGCTCGCAGGTGTGGTTCGTGGTTTGGATGTTGTTTATTCCCATGTGGTCCGGTCTGCATTTTTACTGGGTGCACCGGCTGGAACATCATCCCAGGCTTTATAAACATGTGCACGCGGTCCATCACCGTAATGTCAATACCGGGCCATGGTCAGGGATTTCGAATCACTGGTATGAAAACATTCTGTATTTCACGACGTATTTCATCCACCTGATCGTGCCTTCCCATCCGCTGCATGTGTTGTTTCACAGCTCGTTCCAGCAGGTCAGCCCGATACTGTCCCATTCTGGGTTCGAGAAGCTAAAGGCCGGTGAGACCGAAGCCGCGCGGGCGGGCGATTTTTTTCACCAGCTCCACCACAGGTATTTCGAGTGCAACTACGGCACATCCGAAATTCCGTTCGACAAGTGGTTTGGCACCTATCACGATGGCTCAGCCGAGGCGACGACACGCACGAGGGCCTACAAAAAGCAGATGTACACCTGAAGTGGCTGGTTCTGTCCGGGGACTAAACCCGTTCGAACAATGCAATGAAGGCCGTGTCATCCTTATTGGGTCCTGCAGCAAGATCGCCATAGATGCGAACCTCGGGCAGGGTCAGGTTGCGGATCTGGTCCTGTTCCAGTTCGTGCAGCTTGCCCTTGAAGCCCATCTTTTCGAAATGGCGGGCGTTTATTGACAGGGCGAACGTAGCGCCTGACCGTGCGACGCGAAGCAGCGCAGGCAACACTTCGGGACCCAGATGACCGTGTGTGAACGTGCCAGATGACACGATGCCGGAATAGCTGTCTGGCGGAACCGGGATGCCATGGGTCAGGTCAGCCTCGATCGCGTCCCGGTAGATATCCTTGCGCATAGCCTGTTCCAGCATCTCTGAACTGATATCCGTGGCATCAATCGGCCCAACACCAAGCCCAGACAACACCGCGCCGCACAGGCCCGTTCCCGCACCGACATCCAGAACCGGCCCCTGACCGCCCGCGCCCACAAACGCCCGCGCGGTATGGATATGAAGCTGATAATCCTCACGCGCGGCAAAGCTGTCGTCATAGTCCCCGGCCCATTCCGCATAAAGGCGTTTGTTATCGTCCGGAGAGCTCAGCGCGTAGGCAGAATGCAGGTCTGGTTTCTTTTTGCTCATATCCACAGAAAGGCGCATCAGAAGATTCGATTCAAGTGCGTCCATGCGGCGCTTGCATCCCGATGCGCTGAAGCCCATCAACGGTGCATGACCAAGACACTCTTCTCATTTGGCCACGGCTATTCTGCGCAGGCCCTTTCCCGAGTTCTTGCCCCGAAAGGCTGGCAGATCTTTGGCACCACACGAGATAGCGAAGGCACTGATGCAATACGTGCCTCTGGCGCGGACCCGCTGATCTGGCCCGGTGAGGTCCCAAATTTGGGTGGGGTAACGCATTTGCTGATCTCGACAGCACCGGGCGAGGCGGGCGATCCGGTACTGGCGGCGCTGGGCGACGAGATCCGAAAACGGGCAAGTCAGTTCACTTGGGTGGGTTATTTATCGACAACAGCTGTTTATGGCGATCACCAGGGCGGCTGGGTTGACGAAGACACCCCGCCAACACCGACCGCCAAGCGTGGAAAGTGGCGCATGCTGGCTGAAGAGCAATGGGCGGCCGTGCCGGACCTGCCTGTTCACATCTTCCGTCTGGCAGGGATATACGGCCCGGGTCGTGGGCCGTTCTCCAAGCTCACACGCGGCGGGCTGCGGCGCATCATCAAGCCGGGGCAAGTGTTTTCGCGCATCCACGTGGATGACATTGCGCAGGTTCTGCAAGCCTCGATGACAAGGCCGAATCCGGGCAGTGTATATAACGTATGCGACGATGAGCCTGTCCCGCCACAGGATGTCATCGGGTATGCCGCCGAGTTGCAGGGGCTTCCTCTGCCCCCGGCGGTTTCATTTGACGAAGCTGACCTGACACCAATGGCGCGCAGTTTTTATAACGAGAACAAACGCGTCCGAAACGACCGGATCAAGGATGAGTTGGGTGTCGAATTGATCTACCCGAACTACCGGGTGGGGTTGGAGGCGCTGATGAAGGACCGGTAGGTTCTTTACTGCGCGGCTGCCTTAATCATGTCCGAGGCTTTTTCCGCGATCATTATTGTTGGCGCGTTTGTGTTTCCCGACACCAGCGTTGGCATCACCGACGCATCAACCACACGCAGCCCCTCAATCCCCCGCACCCGAAGTTCGGGATCCACAACAGCCAAATCGTCAGTACCCATCTTGCAGGTGCCGACCGGGTGATAGATCGTATCGGCGCGGGCGCGGATATGCCCCTCCCAATCGGCGTCAGATTTGGCCGTATCGGTTCCAAACATCTCTTTATGCCGATATTTGGCCAAAGCTGGCGCTTGCAGGATGTCTCGCGTCATTCGCGCGCCTTTGATCATGGTGTCCAGATCGCGTGCATCTGCAAGAAATCCCGGGTCGATGACAGGCATTGCCATTGGGTCGGCGCTGCTCAGGCCAACGGTTCCCCGGCTTTCCGGGCGAAGCTTGCAGATATGACAGCTGTACCCGTAACCGTAATGCAGTTTGCGGGCGTGATCATCGACCATTGCGATGGTGAAGTGTAGCTGAATATCCGGGCGCTCCAGCCCGGGTGCGGTTTTCAGGAACGCCGCCCCTTCGGCAAACGGTGTGGCCGCCATTGACACGCCGGTCTTGCGCCACTGATGGATGTGCTTCAACAGTCGCACCGCTGCTGTCGCGCCGATCCCAAAGTTGTTTGTGTCTTTGGTCCGGTAGGTCAGCGTAAAGTCGAGGTGGTCCTGCAGGTTTTGTCCCACACCCGGTAGTTCATGCAGAACAGCGACCCCGTGCGGTTCAAGATCAGCGCTTGCTCCAACCCCTGAGACTTGCAGCAGTTGCGGTGTTTTCAAAGCACCCGCGCATAACAGAATTTCGCGCGTGGCAGTAACGGTTGTGTCTGCCTCTTTGCCTTTGACCGTGCAAACAACGCCAGTTGCGCGCTTACCCTGAAAGACCAGCCTTTTCGCATGGGCATGTGTAATGACCGTCAGGTTCGGGCGGTTGGCAATCGGGAACAGGTAGCCCGCAGCCGCTGAGCACCGCTCTCCATTCTTTGCCGGATCATGAAACTGCGTTACCTGATACAGCCCGACACCTTCGTTATCGCCTCGGTTGAAATCTTCAGTGTGGCGATGTTGGAGTTGCTGTGCGGCTTCAATGAACGCGCGGGTGATCGGGCGAGGTTCTTTTTGCTGTGACACCTGTAACGGGCCCTTGTCGCCATGCCAGCTGTCCGCGCCAAGCTCATTGTTTTCGGACCGTTTGAAATACGGCAATACACTGTCCCAATCCCAGCCGTCGCAGCCCTGATCGGCCCACCCATCGTAATCCTGCCGTTGACCCCGGACATAAAGCATCGCGTTGATCGCGCTCGAACCACCCAGTGCTTTACCGCGGGGTTGATATCCCCGGCGTCCGTTCAACCCGCGTTGCGGTATGGTTTCAAAAGCCCAGTTGTTGATTTTGGGTCGTCCCGGAAGGGCTGCCACGACAGCTGCCGGCACCCTGACTGTCAGACCGTTTCCGTTCCCACCGGCTTCGAGTAGGCAAACGCGTGAAGCCGGGTTCTCGGTAAGGCGGTTTGCAAGAACGGATCCCGCCGACCCGCCGCCCACGATGATATAGTCGAACTGCATGTTGGCTTTCCTACTATCAGAACCATTTTGCGCCGGTCCGCTGTTCGCCATCCGAGCCAGGCTTTCCTGAGACTGCGTCAATTGAGTGAAAAAACAATTGTGACCTGAAGTCAGTTTTCGTGTGATCTTCGACATTCAGCGAAAGGGTGCGCCCGCGCCGATCGAAAGACTCAAGATAGATATCGATGTCGTTGTTTGCTGTCGGGGTCGACGATTCCAGCCAAAGTGCAGATTTCACCCTCTTCTTCTGATGATCCCTCACCTGAAATGGCCGACGAAAATCGCGAAACAACCACTAAGTAACTGATTTATTTTATTTAATTGAATTCGTTGTGAGAAATGTGAAGTTTTTTCAAAATGGGGGTTGCAGGTCGGAAGCCTAATCCGTAAATACCCCTTCACCGGCGCTGCTGAGGCGGTGCTGACGGGTCGGAGAGACGGCCTGACGGACTGGAAAGACGGTTGAGACGCTCAGGAGAGACTGGGGGCATCTTGTGTTGAGGTTTAGGCGGTTGCGCTAAGGGATTGGCGTTGCGGTCTGGTTTTTGGCTCTTGGTGTTTTGTTCTTTGACATTGATGGATAACTGAAGAGATATGTGGGCGGTTTGGTTCGTTTCGACGGATTGGATGTCTGTATATCGCGCTCTTAGGTATTTTTCGGAATGCCGATGATGGAGTGTCAGCTTCACTGTTTGTACGGCTTTCGGTTTCTTAGGAGACCTGAAGCACAGACAAACAGATGACTCTTGATTGTCCCTTGGCCTAGCCGGGTTGAGGGTATCGTTTGGTCAGCTCGAGTAGCTGCAGCGTAGCGTAAGCTACCTGTGCTCAAGTAGCCGAACAGGCGGTAGCACAATCAAGGATGTGCAGAGGTTCGAACGTCAAGGATAAGCAGGTAACTGCTTTTCAACTTGAGAGTTTGATCCTGGCTCAGAACGAACGCTGGCGGCAGGCCTAACACATGCAAGTCGAGCGCGCCTTTCGGGGTGAGCGGCGGACGGGTTAGTAACGCGTGGGAATATGCCCTTTGGTACGGAATAGCCTCTGGAAACGGAGAGTAATACC
>NZ_JBXWSG010000084.1:0-16331 GCF_059613305.1 Ruegeria sp. BHSB056
GCGGCATTCAAACCTCCTTGGGCATAAAGACGATATCGCTGACGGGCGCTTGCGACCCAACTTCGGTCAGCATCTTGCGCATTTGACCCCGGTGGTGGGTCTGATGGTTGAAGAAATGGATCACATAGTTTTCGTAAGGCATTGTGACATCGACCTCTTTTACGACTAAGCAACAGGTGATTGGCCCAATAAACAGGTCAGTTCCTGATGCGACAACTATTGCAGAAACTCGGCCAACTGCGAGTTTTGCCAGTGTTTCTAGCGCGCCACATCTTGCGTAAACGCGCCTGTGATCATCATTTGGGCCCGTGCCAATCAATCGGGCAAATCTCAGCGGACTTGCCACCAAAATCCCAAACGCGACCGTAGTCGCGCACTTTCGATTTGGTGCCGCGCGCCACGATGATGTCCGGTCCCATCCAGTATTTTGAGTTTGAAACCATCACGGGATGCTCGGGGTCTTTGCCCGCCAACATCTCGATCTCACCCTGAATCTTGCGACCGATCATGATGCGGCGTTTGGTGCCGTCGCGCTCGATCTGAACCGGCGCCCGTTCGGCCCCGATGATTTCGCTGACGAGCATGGTGAACAGACCGGTGGTACCGCCCGCCTGCCCGCTGAAGATTTGCAGCAGCCCGTTATAGGCTTTGCCGCTGGCGCGTTCGTCGACGTAAGCCGCCACTTTCCACTGGCCTTCACCCATCCGGCCGGGAATATCCACAAGCAGGCCGACATTCAGACCCGACAGGTCCTCGCCCTCATAATGGCCCTCATCAACGATAATACCCATCCAGGCATGACAATGCCCTTCGGTCGGAGGGTGCGCGCCCAGTGAAACGACGCAGGGACAGAACACATCACACGAGCAGTTCAGGATCAACTCACCCTTGATGGCCCAGTCCGTCGGACTCATCTCGCGCCGTTTGGGATTGGGCATCCGGCTGTCGATGCGTTGGCTGACGGGCAACCGGTCGGCGTCTGGTTTTCTGTTCTTAGCCATTGGCTTATCCTCCGTAGCTAATTGGATAAACGAGCAGAACAAGACCGCCCGCAATCAGCGCAAACCCCATTGGCCGGGTCACAGCATGCCCGATCTGGGGAAGTTTCTCCAATACCATGAACAGGGTCGCGAGCCCCATCCACAACAGGCTCATGACGCCGCCCACAAATCCCAGCGCCATGAAACCCCAGCAGCATCCGACGCAGAAGGCACCAAGGCCCAGCCCCATGCGCACACCGCCCGCAAATCCGGTTTTCCAATGGCCCAGGAAATAGGTCATTGGGGCGTGGCACACGCCATGGCAGACCTCTTTGACGCGCGAGAACTGAAACGCGCCAACCGCGATCATCAACCCGCCCGCAACCCAGCCGGATCTGGCAATGCCCAGCATGTCGATCACGCCACCAAACAGCAAAGCCAGTTGCGTTCCCGCGATCACAGCCGCAAATCCGACCCAGACCAAGGAATACCCTGCAAGCACACCCAACCACCCGGCACGGGTGCCATTGGCGCTTTGGATCAGGTCGTCATAGCTGCGCAGGGTCGGAACAAGCGTTGGCAGCATCATGGCCGCCATCATGACCGCCCACATCCAGAACAGCGTGCCAAACTCGGCCATCGGCATGTACATATCCATGCGCGGGTCCATCGCAGCCATCGCCTGCCCCATGGGTCCCGGACGACCGATCAGGTCAAGATCCATGTCGCGGCCCATCGCGAACAAGACCCACCATGCCCACAGGATCAGGACATAAAAGCCCAGCCACATTCCGCTGCGCAGCCAAGTACGACTCACTTCGGCCTCCCGACTCAACTCTCTTGCTTTTCAAATGTCAGACTTTTAAATGTCAGACAAATAAAAATTTGCTCAGGGTCTTCTGAACATGAAAACCGCGCCTCGGAAAACCGCCGACCTGTCTGCCCAGATTGCACATGCCATCCGGGACGCGATTGTCTCAGGCGAGTTGATCGTGGATGCGCGCCTGCCCTCGGAAGCGGAACTTTCCGAGCAATTTCAAGTCTCGCGCCCAACTGTGCGTGAGGCTTTGAAACGACTGGCGGCACAATCCCTGATCCGCACGCAGCGTGGCGCAACCGGAGGTGCGTTCGTAAACCGTCTGAGTTTCGAAGATGCCTATTCGCAGCAGATCACGACCTCGACCCTGCTGCTGTCGATGAACGCGGTCAGCTTTGATACGGCCTGCGAGGCCCGCTATGCGCTGGAACGGGCCTGTGCCCCCCTGTCTGCCCAAAGACGAACGGCGGATCAGCTTGCCACGATGCGGGCGGAAATCTTTCGCCAGTCCCAGCCCGGTCTGACGGATGAGGCGTTTTGTGCCTCAGACGTCACCTTTCACAGGGCCCTGGTAGACGGGGCCGACAACCCGGTCCTGTCCTATCAACTGGCTGGCGCGGTCGAGGCGATGCAACCTTTGATGAACATGATTACCTTCACAGCTCGGTCGCGCGAAGAAATCATCGCATTGCACACCAGAATTGCGGACGCGCTTGAAGCCAGAGACGCAGATATTGTCGACACGGCGTTGGTCGACCTGGAGCATTACACACAGCAACTGGCCCACGATGTGGCCGTACGCAAACGCAAACCGGCCTGAAGGCTTAGACGGAAACATACTTTCAAAGGCAGAGGTACGAGCAGGCAGAATGTCATCCGGCGCCAAGACCGGAACTCTCAATAAGAATTGAATGACAATGATTTACGGGAGGACGTTATGAACAAAAGACCGGACCCAACCTTTTATCCGTCGGCCAAGCTGGCGATGGAAGGCCCCGCTGAAACGCTTGCATTCACGCTGATGCTCAGCCCCGATTTTTCGCAACCTGACGGGCTGGCAGTTGTGAATGTCGATCCGACCTCGGCCGATTTCGGGAAGATCGTGCACCAGGTGATCATGCCCGAAAAAGGCGACGAGTTTCACCATTTCGGTTGGAATGCCTGTTCCTCGTCGCTGTCTCCGCTCAGCGGTCATGCCTTTCTGGAACGACGCTATCTGATTATCCCCGGTATCCGTTCCAGCCGGATATATATCATCGATGTAAAGAACCCACTTGAAGCGAAGATTCACAAGATCATCGAACCCGAGGAAGTCTTTGACAAAACCGGGTATTCACGACCGCACACGATTCATTGCGGGCCGGAAGGCATCTATGTCAGCACGCTGGGCGGCGGCGGCGCGGACGGCACCGATGGCCCTCCAGGTATTTTCATCATGGATTGTGAAACCTTCGAGATCATCGGGCGCTATGAGATCGAGCGCGGTGTGCAGGACAAGCACTATGATTTCTGGTGGAATCTGCCGCGCGATTACATGGTCAGTTCCGAATGGGGCCTTCCCCCACAATTTGAAAACGGGCTGGTGGCCGAAGATCTGCTTTCGAACAAATACGGTCACCGCATCCATTTCTGGAACCTGCGCAACCGGACCAATATTCAAACCATCGATCTGGGCGAAAACCACCAGATGGCGCTGGAAATCCGGCCCGCGCATGACCCGGTCAAACAATACGGGTTCTGCGGCGTTGTCGTTGATACAACCAACCTGCAAGGCGCAATCTTTACGTGGTGGCGCAATGACGACGGCACGTTCGAAGCCAAGAAAACGATCACCATCGACCCGCAACCCGCTGATCCTGATGATCTTCCTGATCTTCTCAAGGGGTTTGCCGCTGTACCGCCACTGGTCACCGATATCGACCTGAGCCTGGATGACAAATACCTTTATGTCGCCTGCTGGGGCACCGGTGAGATGCATCAATATGATGTGTCCGATCCGATGAACCCGACCCTTGCCGGGAAGGTCGAAATCGGAGGGATTGTCAAAAAGACCAAACATCCGAACGGTCAGACCTTTGGCTATGGCCCGCAAATGGTCGAGATCAGCCGCGATGGTAATCGCGTCTATTGGACCAATTCGCTTTATTCCACGTGGGATGATCAGTTCTATCCCGAAGAAGGCGGTGCGGCCATGGTCAAGGCGGATGTCGGCGACAATGGCGGGCTGGTTTTGGACCCGAAGTTCTGGGTCGATTTCCCCAAAGGATATCGCAGCCACCAAATCCGGCTGGAGGGCGGAGATTGTTCAACCGACAGTTTCTGTTACCCTTCGGTCTGAATTGGAAATCCTGATGACATCAACGGCTGGCCTTTGGCTGGCCGTTGTTCTGAGCGGCGCGTATCACGGGCTGAACCCCGGGATGGGCTGGCCGCTGGCGGTTTCGTCAGCCCTGATGGAGCAGCGCCAATCCGCCCTCTGGCGCGCGCTGGCAGCTTTGGCCGGTGGACATTTCATTGCCATGCTGGGTGTCCTTCTGCCTTTTGCGCTGATGGCCGTTCTGGTCGACTATCAACGGGAAATCCGCATCGGGGCTGCGTTGACTGTCATCGCGATGGGGCTTTACATTGCGATCACCCGCCGTCACCCCCGTTTTCTGTCGCGCATACCACCCAGCAAACTGGCGCTGTGGTCGTTTCTCGTGGCTCTTGCACACGGGGCCGCCCTTATGCTGGTTCCGATCTATCTGGGTCTGTGCCAGCTGGATGAACTGGATGCCGGTCATCAGGCGATATCCAAAATCATGACAACAAACGGTCTGCTGGTTCTGGGGGTCGCGGCCTTGCATACCGCCGCCATGGTTCTGGGCGGAGGGTTTCTGGCCTTCGCTGTTTATCGTTGGTTGGGGCTGCGTTTTCTGTCCCGCAGCTGGTTCAACCTTGAACTCATCTGGGCGCTCAGCCTTGTTTTGGTTGGTCTTTTGGGGCTGTGGTCGGCGGTTTAATCGCTTTCCTTTGGGTCGCAACACACTATCCTCAGGTTCTGATATTACAATTCAATGAGGCCCCGATGATCACGACCCTGAATGTCATTGCCGCGTTGCTGACAATCGGTTTTGGCCTGTTCGGCTTTCTGGCGCCAGTTCATACCGCCAACGCGCTGGATCTTGCACCTACCAACAGCACCATGGGTCTGAGCGAACTGCGCGCTTCGGTCGGAGGGCTGTTTGTCGTCTCGGGCATTGCTGTCATCTGGCTGAATTCTCCGATGGCCTACACGATGCTGGGCATTGTCTATGCCGGTGCCGCACTGGGCCGCTTCCTGTCACTGGCGCTAGATAACCCGCCTTTTTTGAAGGCAGCGACTTTTGGAGGAATCGAACTGGTTCTGGCGACATGGTTGATCGCCGCCAACTTCAATAGGGCCGCGTAACGATCTGTAATTAAAGCTAACAAAGATGTGCAATCCGGGTTTGCATCCGTCGCTGACCTCACCTATATATGAGGTGTCCTTCGGGACTATGGACATAAACGCGCTCGTAATAAGCGGATCGGACCCGGGGGCGGTACCCGGCGGCTCCACCAAAATCCTTCGTTTGAGGATCACGGGGCCGAAACAGGATCGACGAACGTCTAAAGGGGTAAGCTTTGTCTCGGCTGTCTGCCACCGTTACCGGCGAAAACAGTACAATTGCAAACGACAATCGTGCTCCGGTTGCAGTTGCTGCGTAAGCAGTAACAAGACCGAAACTTAAGTCCTTGCGCCTAGCCGCGTAAGGCGGGGTTCGCAGGTACCTGGCAACAGAAACCTGCACTTCCCCCCAATATGTCTGAGATTTATGCCGCCTTTGCGCAGATTCAGAGTTTGTTCATTCCTTTTTGCCATCGTGTTCGCAGTTGGACAGGAGCGTTGGGATGACGAATTCAGAGATACTCAGATCCTGGTATTCTGAGGTTTGGGAAAACGGAAACACCGAGGCCATCGATCAGTTCTTTGCGCCAGAAACCATGGCCGAGGGGTTAATCCCCGAAATGCAAGTGGGTGCAGAGGATTTTCGGGATCTAGTCACGGCATTTCGCCATGTCTTGGGGGATATCAAGGTGGATTTGCCCAAGATCATCGAGAATGGCGATTGGGTATCCGCCATCCTGCATGTGCAGACGTGCCGGGCCGATAATGGTGCCCCTTTGGAGGTCACCGGTCAGGTCATGGCCCGGTTCAAAAACAATAAGATGGTCGAAGCGTATAATCATTTCGATTTCATCTCGTTTTTTGAAGAGATGGGTCAGTTTCCTGCCGACACCCTTCCGGTGTGCATGACCGGTCAGAGGCTCGACTGGGCCTGACGGTTCAAACCGCAAACTTGACCCCCTACGTTCTTGCGCGGTAGCACTGACGCAGGGGGTCAGCTTGCGAACACCCCGTGAGGCGTCAGCCCAAGCTTCGCATGGATCCGAATGACTAAAGGAGACATGCTATGGCTGCCCTTAACGCCATCACACCAACCCAATTGAGCCGATTGATCGGAACGCCTCAGGCGCCCGTTCTGATCGACATACGCACCGACGCGGATTTCAGTGAGGATCCGCGGCTGATACCGGGATCAACTCGCTGTCCGCACACGGAAATCGACGCAATAAGCCGTCTGATTGGCAACGACCCTTGTGTAATTATCTGCCACAAAGGCAAAAAGCTCAGCCAAGGGGTGGCATCCTGGCTGCGCGGGATGGGCAAAAACGCCGAACATCTGGAAGGTGGGTTTGTAGGGTGGCACGAGCAGCGCGAGGCGCCGTTGATCCCACAGTCGATTCTGCCGGCGCCCATTAATGGCAGCACATTGTGGGTTACCCGCCAAAGGCCCAAAATTGACCGTATCGCCTGCCCCTGGCTGATCCGCCGGTTTGTTGATCGCAATGCACGGTTCCTTTTCGTCGCGTCGGAAGAAGTTCAGGGAGTCGTTGATCATTTTGATGCCACCCCCTTTGACGTTCCGAGTACTTTTTGGACGCATCAGGACAGCGGCTGCACATTTGACACAATGATCCGGGCATTTGACCTGCGAACCGAGGCGCTTGAGCGTATGGCCCGGATCATTCGCGCTGCGGATACCGACCAGCACGATCTGGCCCCGGAAGCCGCTGGGTTGCTGGCGTTCTCGGTTGGTTTGTCCCGCCAGTATCGCGATGATCATGCGCAACTTGAAGCCGGGTTGCGCCTTTATGATGCCCTGTTCCGCTGGGCACGCGACGGGTTTGATGAAAAGCATGACTGGCCATCGGGTCATGGCGCATGAAACCTTCGGCACTGGACCTTTTCAAGGTATTCGGACGGATCGGCCTGTTGTCATTTGGCGGCCCCGCTGCCCAGATCTCGCTGATGCATCAGGAACTGGTCGAGCGCAGGCCCTGGCTGGATGAACAGACCTATCTGCGCGCGCTTTCCTTGTGCATGTTGCTGCCCGGTCCCGAGGCAATGCAATTGGCAACCTACGCAGGCTGGCGCTTGCGCGGCGTCGCGGGCGGGCTGATTGCGGGTAGCCTGTTCGTTTTGCCAGGGGCGTTTGTCATTACTGTCCTGGTCGCGCTTTATACAGCATTCGGCGACATTCCACTGGTGCAATCCGCATTTACCGGCATCAAGGCGACCGTCATCGTGATCGTCCTGCAAGCCCTGCGCAAGCTGTCAGGTAAGGCGCTGACGGATACGGAGCATCGTGTCATCGCGGGTCTGTCGTTTCTGTCGATCTTTCTGTTCAACCTGCCCTTCCCCCTGATCATTTTGATCGCGGCCCTTTGGGGGTATTTGCGTTATAATGGACCCAACGGGAAAACCGCGGCTCAGGACACGCCGCACCTTGCCCGCTCGGCCCGGACGATAGCGATCTGGTTGCCGCTTTGGCTGGGGCCGCTTGTCGCGTTAACACTCAGCGGCCACCAATTGCTCAGCGATCTGGGATGGTTCTTTGCCCGGCTGGCTGTCGTGACCTTTGGCGGCGCCTATGCCGTTCTGGCCTATATGTCGCAAACGGTTGTGGATCAGTACCACTGGATCAGTGCAGACCAGATGATCGACGGATTGGGGCTGGCAGAAACCACCCCTGGGCCATTGATACTGGTTACGCAGTTCGTCGCCATGCTGGCGGGGCAGAACAACGATGGGTTCTCATTGGCGCTTGCCGCGGGCGCTGTCGCGCTATGGGCAACGTTTGTGCCCTGCTTTTTGTGGATTTTCCTGACGGCCCCCTATCTTGATCGGTTGGCCTCGCGCCCCCGCCTGTCTGCCGCCCTTCACGGCATCACCGCCGCTGTTGTCGGAGTGATTCTCAACCTTTCCGTGTGGTTTGCCCTGAATGTTCTTTTCGAATCGGTGCCAGACATGAATTTGGGTCCGGCGGCAATACCCGTGCCCCAAGTGTCTTCGCTCAACATCCCGGCGCTTGCGTTAACCTTTATTGCTGGAATATTGATATTTCGACTAAAATTGGGGATCGGAACAGTGTTGGTTCTGATGTCACTGGCAGGGCTGGTTGCGCATAATATCTGATCAATCCGATCATACCTGCCCTTTCGTTTCCGAACAAAACCCCTATGCTGAGCTTAACCACTTTTGAGGATGACACATGTCGCAAGGCATCGACTATGGCAACCTGATGCACACCGCCATGCGCGGGCTTATCAAGACTGTGCTGACGGATGTATCGAAATCCGGTCTGCCCGGAGCGCATCACTTTTTCATTACCTTCGACACACGCGAAGATGGCGTGGATATCGCCGATTGGCTGCGCGACCGGTATCCGGAAGAAATGACAATCGTCATGCAACACTGGTTTGAAAACCTCGAGGTCGGAGAGAACGGATTCGCCATTACCCTTAATTTCGGAGACGCGCCGGAACCGCTTTACATCCCCTATGGCGCGATCAAGACCTTTGTCGATCCATCGGTGGAATTTGGACTGCGGTTCGAAAGCCCGGACGACGAAGATGAGGACGATTATGTTGCAGAGGACTTGATCGAAGTCGAAGAGGAAGAACAGGCGCATCACGACGCCGATGTCGTGTCGCTGGACAGCTTCCGCAAATAAGCCTTTGAGCCCCGCCCTGCGCGGGGTTCAGCGTTTCATCAGAAATGTTTCGACAGATCGGGATTTCTGACCGTCTATGAAGCGCGAGAATGACAGGTTCAGCCCGTCTTCGGCCAGGGTTCGGTCGAACTGCTGCAATTCATATCCGCCGTCAACGTCAATGAACAACGAAAACACCGTCAGCGTTTCGCCTTCGATACGCCCCCAGACGAAGGGTTCACCTTTCATCGGATCCAGCGGAACCTCATGACCGAACACGTTGCGTTTCATTGCGGCCGAAAATACATCCGGGCGGTCCGAGGGCACGAAGTCGATGGAAAACTGCTGTTCTTTTACCCGCCCGTCCAGCTTGTAGGTCGTGGTTTGCCAGCTGACGTTGAACCCGTTTTTGGTCTCGAAAATGGAAACGCTCATATCCCGCGGGGTTGAGGTTCCGTCCGCATCCACGACATTTGCCGAGCCCACATAATCCCCCAGGAACGGGGTAATGTCCGCGGCGCGCGCAGATGCGCCCAGAACAGACAGCCACAAAGCACAGACAGCAAATAACACGATCGCTTTTTCAAGCGTAATGCGATGGAAATTAGACATCTTGTCCTCCAAGGCGGCTACGAACCTATTGTAGCTGAGAGGGGGCCGCGCACAATGGCACATTCCCCGACGATAACAATAAAAGTGACGCACCCCGCGCCTATACCTTTGACGCCCTTGGGTTTAAGGTGCGCGCAACTGGCCGATTGCGTCACAGCTTGGCTGCGGCTAAACGGCATACAACAGCATACCAGACGGAGTGACAGATGTCTCAGACCCGCACCGAATCCGACAGCTTTGGCCCGCTCGAGGTTCCTGTCGACAAGTATTGGGGCGCGCAAACGCAGCGTTCGATCATGAACTTCCCGATCGGTTGGGAGAAACAACCCATTGCCATTGTGCGTGCGCTGGGCGTGATCAAGCAAGCCTGCGCGATGGAGAACAAGGCGACCGGAAAACTGGATGCCAGGATTGCCGATGCCATCATTCAGGCCGCGGGTGAGGTGATCGAAGGCAAGTTTGACGACAACTTTCCGCTGGTCGTCTGGCAGACGGGTTCCGGCACCCAGTCGAACATGAACTCGAACGAGGTCATCGCGAACCGCGCCATCGAAATTCTGGGCGGTGTCATCGGTTCAAAAGACCCCGTGCATCCGAACGATCACTGCAACATGGGTCAGTCGTCGAATGACACCTTTCCCACCGCGATGCACATCGCCACAGCGATGAGTGTTCGTGACGTCCTTCTGCCTGGGCTGGAAAAGCTGGCCTCTGGTCTTGAGCAGAAGGCTGATGAGTTCAAGGACATCATCAAGATCGGCCGGACTCATACGCAGGATGCAACGCCTCTGACACTGGGGCAGGAATTCAGCGGTTATGCCCACCAGATCCGTCAGGGGATTGCACGCGTTCACGCAGCGCTGCCCGGTATTTATGAGCTGGCGCAGGGTGGCACCGCCGTAGGCACCGGCCTGAACACCCAAAACGGTTGGGGCGAAGCTGTGGCGGGCCATATGGCGCAGATCACCGGCCTGCCCTTCGTGACCGCGCCGAACAAGTTCGAAGCGCTGGCCGCCCATGACGCCATGGTCTTTATGTCCGGGGCTTTGGCGACCATCGCGGGCAGCTGTTACAAGATTGCCAACGACATCCGTTTCCTGGGTTCTGGTCCGCGTTCGGGGCTTGGCGAACTGATCCTGCCCGAGAACGAGCCCGGCTCGTCCATCATGCCCGGCAAGGTGAACCCGACCCAAGCCGAGGCGCTGACACAGGTTGCGGCGCATGTGATGGGCAACAACGCCGCTATGAATTTTGCAGGTAGTCAGGGCCATTTCGAGCTGAACGTCTATAACCCGATGATGTCCTACAACCTGTTGCAATCCATCCAGTTGCTGGGCGACGCTGCCGACAGCTTTACCGAGCGGATGTTGCTGGGCATCAAGGCCAATGAGCCGCGCATCGACAAGCTGATGAAGGAATCGCTGATGCTCGTGACGGCGCTGGCCCCGACCATCGGCTATGACAACGCCACCACGGTCGCCAAGACCGCGCATAAGAACGGCACAACCCTCAAGGAAGAAGCCATCGCGCTGGGGTTTGTGGACGAGGCAACCTTTGATGCCGTTGTGCGCCCCGAACAGATGATCGGCCCGAAAGACTGATGGGCAAGCCGGTCAACCTGAACCGGTATCGAAAAGAAAAGGCGCGGGCCAAAAAGAAGGCCCGCGCAGATCAGAATGCCGTCGCCTTTGGGCGCACCAAGTCCGAGAAAGCAATCGTTAGGCTTCAGCAGAGCAAGCAGAAGCGTGACCTTGACAATCACGAGCTGGATGAATGAGCGGTCGACCGGTAAAACGTTCATTGACCCTCAAGGGACACCGGACATCAGTCTCGCTTGAAGACGAATTCTGGCGGGCATTTCGCGATATTGCGAAAGAAAAAGATCAGCCAATCAATGCACTGGCCGCGCAAATTGATGTTGACCGCGACCCGGAAACCGGATTGGCCTCGGCTATTCGCGTGTTTATTCTGAACTGGTACCGCGACAAGGTTTAACGCTTGTCAGATCTTGGTTGTTGGGTGTAACGTCCCCAAGGAACAAAAGAGGTACATTCATGGGTAACACGATATCTGGACCTGACGGTCAACCTCGGTGTTCCTGGTGCCAGGCGGCGCCGGAATTCTTTGACTATCATGACAACGAATGGGGGTTTCCGGTCTCGGATGATCAGCGATTGTTCGAGAAACTGTGCCTGGAGAGTTTTCAATCGGGTCTTAGCTGGCGCACGATCCTGAACAAGCGCGAGAATTTCCGAGAAGCATTTTACGGGTTTGATTTCAACAAGATGGCCGACTTCTCTGAAGTTGATATTGAACGTCTGCTGCAAAATGATGGGATCATTCGCCACCGGGGCAAGATCGAGGCGGTGATCAACAACGCCCGCCGCGTGCAGGAACTGGTGGCATCGGAAGGATCGCTGGCGGCTTATGTCTGGCGGTATGAGGCGGAAACCCCGCCGCCGCCACAATCGACATCCACATCGCCCGAGTCGGTGGCAATGTCGAAGGACCTCAAGAAACGGGGTTGGAAATTTGTTGGCCCCACGACGGTGTTTGCGTTCATGCAGGCCATGGGGCTGGTCAATGACCATGCCAAAGGCTGTATCAGCAGAAAAAAAGCGGCACAGTTGCGCCGCTCTTTCACGAAACCTGTCTGAGGATCAGACCGAAGCTTTGAAGATCTTGTCGATATTGCCGCCCAAAGCGGCGTTGAATTCGGCGTCCGACTGCTGTTTCGAGAGACCTTCGGTCAGTGCGCGCGAGAAAGACGCGATCATTTTGCCGTTCTGTTCCAACAGGTTGCAGGCCTCTTCGGTCGAATACCCGCCTGACAGCGCGACAACGCGCAGAACACGCGGATGGTCGGCCAGTTCGTCATACAGGTTTGCCTGGGTCGGGATCGTCAGCTTCAGCATGACCTCTTGCCCTTCGGCCAGCTGGTCGAGGTTCTTCAGGATTTCAGCTTTCAGAATGTCCTCGGCCTCGGCCTTGGTTTCTGAATGAATGTTGACCTCCGGCTCGACGATTGGAACCATTCCAGCGTCAGTCACTTCACGGGCGACGTTGAATTGCTGGGCGACCACGGCCGCGATGCCGTCGGCATTGGCCTCGTGGATGACCGAACGTTCCTTGGTGCCGAATACGCCTTCTGCCTTTGCCAGCGTGTCGGCCAGACCGGGGATCGGTTTCATCAACTGAACGCCGTTGGCCTGATCCTCGAGGCCCTTGTCGATTTTCAGGAATGGCACGATGCCTTTGACCGACCAGAGATAATCAGCAACCTTGCGGCCCTCGATCTCTTCACCAAGGGTGCGTTCGAACAGGATCGCACCGATGACTTTGTCTTTGGTGAAGTCATTTGCCAGAATGATCCGCGCGCGCATCTTTTGAATTTCGCCGAACATCTCAGCGTCCGAGCTGTAGGTCGATGCGTCAACGCCGTACAACGCCAGAGCTTTCGGGGTCGAGCCGCCGCTTTGATCCAATGCCGCGATAAAGCCTGCGCCATTGATCATCTGCGCGCGCTGTTCTGCTTTGGCCATAATGTTTTCCCGTTCAATGATGATTCCGATGTCTTCCCCCGCATACATCACAGTCAGGACCGATGGTAGTTTGTTAGCGCTCAACCAGCCGCAACCATATGCCATCCCTGGATCGAACGGTCAGATGGGCCACCGGAACCGGTGTTTTGCCGCTGATTGTTTCGAATTTGAAATTTCGCACCAGCATCGACAGGATCAGCGGCCCTTCGACCATGGCAAACCCGGCCCCGGTACAGACGCGGGGACCTGCGGAAAATGGGATATATGCCTCGCGTTGGCATGTTTTGCCGTTTTCACTGTTCCAGCGGGACGGGTCAAAGCCGTCGGGATTGTCCCATAACCGTTCGTGACGGTGCAGATGCCAGGGGCTGATGACGATTTGTGACCTTTTCGGAACGTCTCTGTTTCGGAACTGGTGTGGGCACGTGACCTCTCGCACCATCATGGGAACTGGTGGGTAAAGGCGCAGTGCCTCGCGAAACACGTCGCGGCTGATCTTGAGTTTGGAAACCGAGGCAAAGGTCGGATCGTCCAGAGCGGCAGCTTCGTCAGCAATCCTTTCCTGCCACTCGGGATAAATTGCCAGCAGGTACAATGTCCACGCCAGAGCCGATGCGCTGGTTTCATGGCCTGCCAGAAAGAAGATCGCGACCTGATCAACCATTTCCTCGGGCCCGAAAAACTGGCCGGTTTCAGGATCAGCGGTTGTCATGATCTTGGTTGCCAGATCATCGGGGGCGGTTCCGGCCTTGATCGTCTCGGCCCGCTCATGGGTCAGGTCAGTGATCAGGTTACGAATGTCTTCGGCGTTTTTCCGTGTCGTCCGGGAGTGAAACCGAGGCATCCATTTGGGCAGCGGAACGAAGGCTGCAAGGTTCAGCAGTGGTTGTTCGCGCTGGTAGTTGCGGAACTTTTCAAACACCTTGCTGGCTATGGCGTGGTCGATTGGCACCGAAAACAACGTGCGAAAAATCACATCCGCTGCGGCGTGGCTTGTTTGTTCTTCGACTTCGATCTGTTTGTCGGCATGAGGGCGCAACCGCTCAACACATGCGTCTGCCGCGGCCAGCATGGCGGGAAACGTATCTTTCAGCCGCCCGCCTTCAAATGCCGGGTCAATGATGCGCCGCTGTCGTTTCCACGTCTCTCCATTGGTTAGGAACACCGAATTTCCAAGCAAGGGGCGCAGGCCTTCGCTGATCCGGCCCGATTTAGGAAAATCTTCGGGTCTTTTCCTGAGGACGGTGTCAATCAGGTCCGGTTGATTGATCAGGAAGGACCGGAAGAAGGGTGTCCTGAATTCGGCCATCCACGCGCGATAAAGGCGCGCTGGCTGTGCAGACAGCAGATCCTGACGAAACAATTTCAGATAACGCAGTAGGGAAACCTTGTCTGCGCGCGGCTGGGGCTTGGGCGGGGTCATGGACGCACCGACGTGTATTTGGACACTGGCGTCTCAATCCGGCTGCGCGAAGGTGTGCGCCCAAGGAACCGCTGCTTTAGCGTCAAAGGGCCTGCCGTAATTCGGAAATAGTCGTACGGACCCGGCTTATCGAATGCGCAAAGGTATTGAAAATGCAGCCGGAAAAACCGCCAGCGCAGGGCTTTCCAACGTTCAGGTAACAGGGTTTGGGTAAAGGCTGCCGACAGGACAAGCGGCCAACGTTTCTCCGGCCCGGCCACCCCTGTAACGGCCACCGGATCACACAGCGCAAATGCGCAGCCATCCCCGGGGGCCGAGACATCGACCCATGTGATGGCTGAACTGGAGGAAAGGAATTGAAGGTCGGACCGAAGGCCCTGCGCATTTGGCAGAAAGGACACCATAGGCACCACCTGCCCCAGGCTGAGGAACGACAACTCTGCCCCTTGTTGCGGCACCGCCCTGTCGCGGATCAGGTCGGCCAGAACAGACACCGCCAGATGCGCGCCCGAACTGTGGCCTACCACCAGAACCTCATCCACACCAGATATCAGCGCGGCTTCAATCGCCTTGCGGAATGCGGCCAGCCTGTCCTTCAGTTTAAGCGGAGTTTCCCCCTTCAGCTGTGCGGAATAGGCATAATCATGCATCAGGTAGTAGGCAAACAGCCGGTTGTCGATCTTGCGGAACCACAGCATCAGCGCAACCGCAACGGCGATACCCGGAAACAGGCCCCACCAGCCGGCCACAACCACAGATGCCCACACGACCGCAAGCGCAACCAGCAACTGAGACACCAACATCGCCACCGGATAGAGCGCCGCAATCACCGGGCCTTTGCGCAACCGCATGAGGCGCCACAAAGCACCGGTCGAAATGTATATCCACGCCGTGTGCGCCAACTTCGCATAGGTTGCTGGGATCGACGCGGACATGCTGTCGCGCACGATGTCTGACCAGACCAGTACTTCGATCTCTGTCTCAACAGACGCACCGTCCTGCATTGATGTCACGGACCAGCCGAACAGACCTTTTGCGGACTTAGGGGCAATCGTGATCTCATATCCTGAAATCCGGGCCTGCGCTTGCGACTCGGTTCGGTAAAGCTCGCGATATCGTCGCGGCGGCATCGGGTCATAACCGGGGATGTAGAACACCCGGCGTTTGCGCACCTGTGACTGATTTCTCTGACTGCTCATGCCTTTACCTTCTGCCGCGCAGGTTAACGCAGGCTTTAGGTCAAGGTAAGGGGGTCAGACGCTCAACCGAAATTCGCAAGCGCCGGAAAGGTTTCCAGCAACCACCAACTGAAGCGGGTGAACAGGCCCGTGATCAGCATGATGCCCACGAACAGCAGCAGCCCACCCATGACTTTTTCGATCACACCCATATAGGGTTTGATCCGGTTCATCACGGTCATAGAGCGGTTGAGGAACATGGCAGCCAGCAGAAACGGAATACCCAATCCAGCCGCATAAACACCCAGTAACAGCGTTCCACGCGCCACCGAGGCCTCGGATGCCGCAAGTGACAGGATCGCGCCAAGTTGGGGGCCTATGCAAGGCGTCCAACCGAATGCAAAGGCCAATCCAAGAATATAAGCACCAAAGACCGAACCACCGGAATCACCGGTTTCGATCCGCGCTTCGCGGTCCAGAAAGGGGATGCGGAAGACGTTCAGGAAATGCAGACCAAAGACAATGACAACGGCACCAGACAGTTTGGCGAAAAGTACCTGATTTTGCAGCACAAACGCCCCGAAGGCAGATGCAGTGAAACCCAACAGCAGAAAAACTGTCGACAGGCCCAACACAAAGAACAGCGCTGACATGGTTGCCTTGCGCCGGGCGCGGGCCTCATCCTGCATCTCGTTGATCGTGACACCGCTCATATATGCCA